>DATEKK010000066.1:0-33037 GCA_035277485.1 Gemmatimonadaceae bacterium | reverse complement strand
GGCGCGATGCCGGTGCCCGGTCCAACGCTGGTCCTCGAGCGTGGAAAGCCCGTCGCCGTCACGATCGTGAACCAGACGCAGGACCAGGCCGCGGTGCACTGGCACGGCATCGAGCTCGAGGACAGCTATGCCGATGGCGTCCCCGGGTGGAGTGGAACGCCGGACAATCGGCTGCCGGCCATCCCACCAGGCGATTCGCTAACGGTGCACTTCACGCCGCCGCGCGCGGGCACCTTCATGTATCACTCGCACTTCAACGAATTCCATCAGATTCCATCGGGACTGTATGGCGCGATTGTCGTGGTCGACAGCACGCATCCGCTCCTGGCGGACGCCGACCGGATATGGATGTTCAGCGATCACGGACCAACGACCAACGTGATCACGGGACCGTTCCCGAGCCCCACCATGAACGGCGACACGGAACCGGCGCCCATCGACTTGCAGGCGGGACACCACTACCGGTTCCGGTTGGCCAACATTCGCGGGGACTCGCCCCTGCAGTTCTCGCTGCGGCGTGGCGACTCGTTGCTCACGTGGCGCGCGGTTGCGAAAGACGGAGCGGATTTGCCGGCGAGTCAGACCACGGATCGACCGGCGACCTTGTTCTTTGAGCCGGGTGAGGTCTACGATTTCGATTTCACGGCTCCCGCTGCCGGCAGCTACACGCTGCGCTTTGGCGATCCGGCGGGTCCTGGCCCAGCGCCTGGACCACCGCCCGTGACGCGCGACGTCGTACTGCGCGTCCACTGAGTTCCCTGCGCCGCCGGCCGATCGTCTGCTAACGTCGGTCGGCGGCGTGGCGTGAACTCGAGGAGGATGGCGATGGCGGTCAGCAAAATCGATGGTGCGGGACTCCAGAAACTGAAGACGATCGAAGAAGCGCAGTCGACGATGCAAACGATTCACGGGCACGTCGAGCGCATGGCGATGGAAGTGAAGAATCAGCGCGGGACGGGCGTGATTCCGCAGCAGATCAAACGCATCGCGGGGCCGCTCCAGGGGCAGCTCAAAGGGCAGTTTGGCACGGTGGCCGACCAGGTGTCGGCGATGATCCTCGTGTTAGGCAGAGGCGGCAGCGACCAGCTCCGCGTGCGCTCGATGCGCGAATGCGTCGCGCAGATCCGGCAGGCGCTCGACATTGCGGCGTTCAAGGTCGAGGAACAGCACACGACCACGCACGACGGGCCGGCCGGCGCAGCCGATCCGGCCTAACGTTAGGCGGGCCGAGGGGGCGAGTCCGGCAGCGTCACGGGCCGGTAGACGGTGACAGCCGACCCGTCGGCCATGAACGCGGATCGCGGCGCGCCGGCCAGCAGCGCGTCGAACGGCGGCCCATAGAGCGCGCCGACATCCGCCTCCAGGCGCGCCTCGCGCGCCGGCGCCGAGCGCCAGCGCGGATGCGACACGCGATACTCGATGGTCGATCCATCGCGCTGCCGCGTGTAGCCCCAACAGTGCTCGGCGATGAACTCCTCCTCGGAGCCGGCCTCGAGCGGAACCGGATCCGCGTCGGTCTCGAGCGACAGTCCTTCCCACGTGGCGCCGCGCCGCCACTCATAGCGGGCCGAGCGTGGCCAGCCGTCGTTACGCCTAACGACTGAATGGCGCATGGGCAGCGTGCGGTAGGGTTCGTTGTACCACGCGCGCGCGGCCCACGCGATGGCGCGCCGCGGCACCATCTCGCGGATGAACACCACGCCGCGCCGCCATCCGTTAGGCGAGAACCGGCGCACGTACGTGCGCAAGTTCACTTCGTCGAAGGTCACGTGGCCCGGGATGCGCACGCCGAACACCCGCGTGGACGCGAACCGGAACCCCACGATGCTCACGTACGTGGTACCGGCGAAGTCATCGAGCTCGGTGCCGCGTGGGAGGTACGGGCGCAACACGTCGGGGGAGACCGCGTAGTTGAGCATGGCGAGATCGAGCCATGCGGCCGTGAGCGCCGGTTTGTGATGCGGCGCGAAGTCCGCGCCTGCGCCGTGGTGCGGCGACGTCACTCGTGCGCGTCGCCGCGCAGCCGCTCGTCCGCCTGCTCCATGCCCCACGCCGGCGATGCACTCGTGAACAAGAGCGCGCATTCCGGCGGGATCTCGGCGCGATCGATCGTGTCGAGCACGGCCGGCTCGCCGAACGCCTCGGTCGTGGCGCCGAGCGCCGCGTCGCTCAGGTAGAGATCCACGGCGTCGGAGTCGTCACGCGTGCGCGACCACACGAAGGTGCCGCGCGCCGGCTCGCGGTACGCCGCGCCGCGGGGCCCACGCACGAATCGCGACAGGGCCGCCACGAACGCCGCGGCCTGCGCGCGGTCGGGGAATGCGCACCGGTGATAGACGTCGTTAGGCGCCGCGGATTCGCGGCTGCGGTCGTCCGGCATGTCCAAGGGCGCCGTCATGAGGACCCAGGCTGGTCGAACAACGGCCCCGGCGAGCGCTCGATGGCGAGCATACGGAGTTTGGTGGCGACGCCCGCGCCACCCGAGAATCCGCCCGCGCGACCGCCCGCGGCGAGCACGCGGTGGCACGGCACCACGATCGGGAACGGGTTCTCGCCTAACGCTCGGCCCACGTCGCGCGCCGCGGCGGGGTCGCCCAACTTCGCGGCCAGCTCGCCGTACGTGATCGTGTCGCCAGGCGCGACGGTGCGCGCGATCTCGTACACGCGCTGGTTGAACGACGGCACGCCGCGCATGTCCAACGGAACGCCAGAGAGGTCGCGCGGCTCGCCCGCCAGGAGCGCACGCATTCCGTCGATGGCTGCCCGTACGCGCGGCGGCGGCACGAGCTCGCGCGCATCGGGGAAACGTCTCGCCATGCGCGCACGGGTTGCGCGCGGCGTGCGCTCGGGCAGCTGCACACCCGTGATCGCCGCGTCGTTCCACGCGATGGCGCACTCGCCGATCGCAGTCGCGAACAAGGCGATCCCGATGTCGCCGGTTGCGTGCACAACGGTGTCCATGATAGCAGCCTAATGCTCCACCGGCTGCGAAGGTAGACCTGCACGTGTGCTACCGCGCGCGCGTGAGGAGCTGGCCGTGTCCCAGGTCGACCGACGCCACTTTCCCGTCCGCGTCCAACTGGAACGTGACGAGATCCTCGCCCTCCCACCGGTTCCGGTAGCGCGCCATGAATGTATCGTAGTTCCACGGCTCGAGATCGGCTGTGAGCAGGGGATTCGTCTCCAGCACCAGTGCGCCGTGATCGAGGCGCACGGTGGCCGTGCCGTAGAGACTGTCCGTGTACGTGCCGGCGTAGCGGTCGAGCGGCAGCGACGGCGACGTGCCGCGCACGCGACGCGCGAGCGCGCTGTCTCGCGCCGCGTGCTGCCGGCGGTCGAGATCCGTGTACATCACCAACATCTCGGCGCTCCAGTCGTGCGAGGCGCCGCCAATGTACCGGTCGAACACGGTGTACATGAGCGCGTGCCGGATCTCCGCATGGTCGATGTTGGCGAACACCACGACGCCTAACTTGCGATCCGGAATGAGCCCGACGATCGCCACGTAGCCGTCGATGCTGCCGGTGTGAAACACGACGTACTCGCCGCGATAGTCCTCGAGGAACCATCCGAGCCCGTACGCGGTGAGGTGCGGGTGCGTGAGTCGCTCGGTCGGATAGAACTCGTCCGCGCCTACCATCATCTGCGGCCGGAACAGCTCGTTGAATTGCGCCGTGTCGATGAGCCGCTTGCCGTTCACTTTCCCGCTGTCCAACAAGAACCGGATCCATTTCGCCATGTCGCTGACGCTCGAGAACATCGTGCCCGCCGGGCCGATGTTGTCGATGGCGAGGCGCGGAATCGCGCGCACGGTGTCATCCACCAGGTAGTGCGGGCTCGCGACGTTCGACTGCGCGCCCGCGGCGGCCGTGCTCGTGTACGTCTCGTGCATGCCGAGCGGGTCGAAGATCCGCTGTTTGTCGAAGGTGCCCCACGGCTCGTGCGCCACCTGCTCCTCGATGAGCCCGGCCGTCGCGTAGGTGTCGTTCTGATACCTGAAGTGCGTCCGCAGACTCGTCTCGGGTTTCACGTAGCGCAGCCGCCTAACGATCTCCGCCAGATCGAGGCTCGTGCCGTACCACAGGAAGTCCGCTTCGGGCAGACCGGTGCGATGGGTGAGCAGATCGCGCACGGTGACCTGGCGCGTGACCCACGGATCGTACAGCTGGAACCAGGGCAGATACGTCGTGACCGGCGCATCGAGGCGCACCTTGCCGCTGTCGGCGAGCATCTCGATCGCCATCGACGTGAAGGCTTTGGTCGTCGACGCATTGGCGAACAGTGTGTGCGTATCGACGCGGTCGTTTGTTCCGACGGTGCGCACGCCGTAGCCCTTGGCGAACACCACCGAGTCGTCTTTCACGACCGCGATGGCGAGCCCCGGCACGTTCCAGTCTTTCACCGCCTTCGCGACGTACGCGTCGAACCCGGCAAGTGGGCCCTGCGCGTCCGCGACGGGCGCGGCGATCACGAGACACGTGAGCGCGAGGCACCAGCGCACTGTCCATCGGCAAACGCCGGCATCGCGGCGACAATCGGGTGCGCGAAACAACTCGTGCATAGGTCCGCGTATTAGGATTGGGATGAGAATATTGCGGGCTCAGCCGTACGCCTCGTCCAGCAAAACTGGTCGCCGTGCACCATGGGCGCTAGATTCGGCGAGCACGTTGAGCGTTTCCTCTGCGAGAGTGACAGGACCATGAGGACATCACATTCGTCGTCTGCTGTGCTCGCCGCGCTCGTCGCGATGTGCGCTGGTACGAACGTCGTCGCGCAGGCGCCATCGGCCGACCCGAGCGAGGCTGCGGCCATCGCAGAAGCTCAGGCGGACAGCGCGCGATATCCGTATACCGACGCCGACATCAAGTTCATGAGCGGCATGATTCCGCATCACGCGCAGGCGATCGTGATGGCCGGTTGGGCACCATCGCACGGCGCGAGTCCCTCGGTGCAAACGCTCTGCGCGCGCATCATCAACGCGCAGCGCGACGAGATTCACCTGATGCAGACGTGGCTGCGCGACCGCCGTCAGCCGGTGCCGCAGCCGGACTCCTCGGGCACCGTCATGATGGACATGAACGGCATGCAGATGCCGATGGTGATGCCCGGCATGCTGACGCCGGAGCAGATGAAGCAGTTGAACGCGGCGCGCGGTGAGGACTTCGACCGGCTGTTCCTGCAGTTCATGATCCAACACCACCGCGGCGCGGTGTCGATGGTGAACGATCTGTTCGCGTCTAACGGAGCGGCGCAGGACCTCATCGTGTTCAAGCTCGCGACCGGCATCAACGTGGATCAGACCACCGAGATCGCGCGGATGCAGCGGATGCTCGCCGACATTCTGTTCGGCGGCGGATCTCCCTCACAATGACGGGCTGAGTCGCGTCGTCGAACCTCCCTCCACTCGAGGAATCGGACACATGCAATTGGTGACGCTGGCGTGCCGGGCCGTAACGACTCGGACCGCCAACCGACTCGTGCCGCTCGCGGTGGCGGCCGGGCTGATCTCGGCGGTGGGATGCACCCACTCGAGCTCGGCGGTGAGCACAGGAGCCGCGCCGCAGACGCAGGCACGCTACGAGGCCGGTCCGCCTAACCCGGATCCGCGCGTCGGACTCAAGGCGGGGCTCAACGACGCGGGTCAGGCGCTGTGGAACCTGAAACAGGTCTCGTTCACGCCGCCGTCCGACAGTTTCGTGCACGGCGTGAACAGCGACCTCGCGTTCACCGGCCACTACGTGATCCAGGGCAACTTCAACGGCTTCCAGGTGTGGGACATTACCGACCCCAGCCACCCGGTCCTAGCGAAGGGCTATTACTGCCCGGTGTCGCAGAGCGACGTGTCGGTCTACCGGAACTTGCTGTTCGTGTCGGCCGAAGGACTCGAGGGGCGCCTCGACTGCCTGGGCGGCGGCGTGAAAGACACCGTGAGCGCCGAGCGCGTGCGCGGACTGCGCATCTTCGACATCACGGACATCAAGAATCCGAAGTACATCGCCAATGTCCAGACGTGCCGCGGGTCGCACACGCACACGCTGCTCGTGGATCCCAAGGATCCCGATGACGTCTACGTCTACATCTCGGGCTCGGCGCCGGTGCGTTCGCCTAACGAGCTCAAGGGATGCTCGGGCGCCAAGCCGAGCGATGACCCGAACTCGGCGCTGTTCCGCATCGAAGTGATCAAGGTGCCGCTCGCGCACCCGGAGCAGGCCGCGATCGTGAGCTCGCCGCGCATCTTCAACGATCTCGTCGCGCCGCCGAGTCACGGCGAGACCAAGCAAGACGTCGAGAAAGCGGAGAAGGCGGCCGCGGCAGCGCGTGCAACGGGCGGATTCACGGCAACGATTTTCGGACTCGAGCGCGTGTTGCCGCCGCGCTTCATCGATCCGATGCTGGACAGCATCGTGAAGGCGCGCAACGGCACCGGCGCGCCGACGAGCGCCGACAGTGCGGCGCTGCGCACGGCGCTGCCGGGCATCATCGCCAAGTTGGTCGGCGAGCCCGCGCCCGGATCGAAGGGGCCGCGCCCCGGCCCAACGCAGTGCCACGATATCACCGTTTATCCCGCGATCGGATTTGCGGGCGGCGCCTGCGAGGGCTATGGGATGTTGTTGGACATTCACGATCCCGTGAATCCCAAACGTCTCTACGCCGCGAGCGATTCGAACTTCTCGTACTGGCACTCCGCGACGTTCAACAACGACGGCACCAAGATGTTGTTCTCGGACGAGTGGGGCGGCGGCGGTCAGCCCAAGTGCCGCGCGACGGATCCGAAGGATTGGGGTGCGGACGCGATCTTCACGATCACCAACGACACGCTGCACTTCCAGAGCTACTACAAGATGTCTGCGCCGCAAACGGAGCAGGAGAATTGCGTGGCGCACAACGGCTCGCTCATTCCGATTCCGGGCCGCGACGTGATGGTGCAGTCGTGGTATCAGGGCGGCATTTCGGTGTTCGATTGGACCGACGCCGCGCACCCCAAGGAGATCGCGTTCTTCGACCGCGGACCGATCGATTCGACGCGCATGTTGTTGGGCGGGACGTGGTCGGCGTACTATTACAACGGCGTGATCGTGAGCTCCGAGATCGTGCGCGGGCTCGACATCCTCGAGCTGACGCCGAGTGCGTACCTGTCTGAGAACGAGATCGATGCGGCGAAGACGGTGCACCTGGACTATCTGAACGTGCAAGGACAGCCCAAGTTCGTGTGGCCGGCGAGCTTCGCGCTGGCGCGCGCGTACGTCGACCAGCTCGAGCGGTCGAATGGGCTGTCGGCGTCGCGGATCTCATCCGTTAGGAAATCGCTGACCGCTGCGGAGCAGGCGTCCGGCGCGTCGCGGCAGACGGCGCTCACGCAGCTGGCGTCGCAGCTGGATGGCGACGCGGGCAGCTCGTCGGACGGCGCCAAGGTGAAGACGCTGGCCGGCGCGGTTCGCGCGCTGGCGGGCGCCTCGCAGTGAGTCGCTGTCGTTAGGCAGTCCGACGAGGGGCATCCCGGTCGCGGATGCCCCTCGTCGTTTCTCGGCCTGTGGTTCACGGTGTTACGCGGGAGTGGCGATGGCGGAGAACGAACACGAATACGTGGCGCAATTGACGTGGGACGGCAACACGGGCGACGGGACCGCGAGCTACGAGCGGTACGGGCGAGGCTATCGCGTCCAGATCACGGGCAAGCCGGACCTGGCCGGTTCCGCCGATCCGATGTTTCGCGGCGACGGCCGGATGCACAATCCGGAGGACTTGTTCCTCGCCGCGATCACATCGTGTCACATGCTGTCGTATCTCGCGCTGTGCGCGCGGCGCGGCGTGCGCGTGCTGTCGTACGCGGATGAGGCGCACGGGACGCTGCGGTTCGACGGGAAGGGCGGGGGGCGGTTCGTGAACATCACGCTCGCGCCGCGCGTGACGATCGCGGCCGACTCCGATCTCGCGTTAGCACACGCGTTGCACGAGGAAGCGCACGACACCTGTTACATTGCGAGCTCGTGCGACGTGCCGATCCGCCACCGCCCAACGGTGAGCAAGGGGTAGATCGGGAGTTATGATCCCGCGATCGTGCCCTCGGCCAGCGTCGATTCTTCCGTGGTGCCGCCTTTCGTCGTGCGCATGCGCAGCCGTACCGTGCGGGTGCCGCTGGGCACATTTCGTACGGTCACCGAAAAAGAGTTGAACCCGGCGAGCACGCCGCACACCCTGCTCGGCTCGACACTGCTGAGCGTCACGACCAACGTGCCCGAGCGCAAGCCGGCGACCGAGGTGGGCGGCGTCGCGCACGCATTGTTGGGGTCTCGGACAACCACGACCACGCTGTCCGCAGCGGCCATGATCGACGGCAGCACCGCGTCCTCACCAACCGAGACCAGGGCCACCGTCACGGGCAGCCCTGTCGGCGGGGCCGTGAGGCTGCTCGAGCAGGACGCGGAGGCGGCGACAACGAGACCACACATCCAACGAGTTAGGCGCATAGTGTCCTCCGTTATCGTTAGACATAGCGCGGCGATCGCCCATCGGCAAGTCGAGCGGGGAGTGGCTGTCGATGCCCGATTCACTCTACCGTAATCGTCCCCGACGCAAGTGTGGAGTACGTGGCGTTGTCGCCTCTGACCAGTCGCAAGACCACACGCGCCGCGCGGGTACCGGAGGGCACGTCGTGAACGATGAGTTCGAGGGGCAAGGGCACGACGGCGGTGACAGGCGGACATGGCCCGGACCTCACCAACTGTGTGAGCGTCATGATCAACTCCCCTGCGCGGAGCCCAGCGTCCGCGGTAATCGGGCCGCCACATCCCGCGAACCCGGGTGGCGGGACCATCGCGGTGACACTGTCGTCGGCGCTCGTGATGGAGGCCACCTGCACGCTTTGGAAACTTAACGAGGTGAGCGTCACGGGGAGCCCACTCGGTGGCGCCGTTAGGCTCGCGGAGCAAGCGGCGAGCGCAACGAGCAACGTCGGACCGATCGAACGTGTGAGGCGCATAGGCAGTCCCTCGCGGCGCAGAGGTGGACATGGGCTGGCGCGCATCGCCGGCCTGCCTCACGATGCCACGGCCCGGCCCGGTCGGCAATGCCGCCGGACAGTTCTAACGTTAGGAAGGGTCAGGCCGACCGCTTGGCGTACTGGCGCACCGCGAGCGTAAACACGACGGCGCCGTAGAGCACGAGGATGCCGACGTCGGGCGCAACGTCCGACGGGCCCGCGCCCTTCATGAGGACATCGCGCATGATCCGGACGAAGTACATCACCGGGTTGAGATGCGCGATCCACTGCGCCCAGTCCGGCATGCTCCGGAGCGGCGTGAAGAGCCCGCTCATCAGCAGGTAGATGAGCATGAGGAAGAACGTGATGAACATCGCCTGCTGCTGGGTGCCGGCGATGGTCGAGATCCAGAGCCCGATGCCTAACGCGGCAACGAGGTACACCGCGGCCACGCCCACCACGAGCGCGACGCTGCCCCGCATCGGCACGTGAAAGACCACCGCGGCCACCGCGAGACCCACGCCGAACTCGAGCAGCGCAATCGACCAGAGCGGGATGAGCTTGCCGGCGATGAATTGCGCCCGCGTGACCGGCGTGACGTTCAGCTGGTCGAGCGTCCCGATCTCCTTCTCGCGCGTGATGTTCACGGCGGTGAGCAGCGTCCCGGCGATCGTGATGAGCTCGACCAGGATGCCGGGCACCATGTAGTCCTGATAGTCGAGGTCGGGATTGTACCAGGCACGCGAGCGCACCTCGACGCGCGGCGCGGCGGGCGCGGGCGTGCCTAACGAAAACGCCTCGCCGCCCGGGCGCGCGGCGCCGACCTCGGCGGCGTAGTCGGTCACGATCGCGCTCGCATAGGAGCGCGTGACCGCGGCGGCGGCGCCGTCCTTGGCATCGAGAATGAGCTGAACCGGCGCGGCGTCCACGCGCATTAGGTCGCGCTCGAAGTCGCGCGGGATGCGCGCGATGACATCCGCGCGCCGGTGGAGCATCGCCGCGTCCGCGAGCGCCATGGAGCCCGAGCTGCCGGCGAGCGCGAAACGCCCCGACGATGTCAAACGGTCGACGAGCGCGCGCGATGTCACGGTGTGGTCGAGGTCCACCGCGTACAGTCGTGCGCGCGTGACCTCGAACGTCGCCGCGTTCGCGAGCAGCAAGAGCTGAATCACCGGCATGATCAGAATCTGCGCGAGCATCATCCGATCGCGGACGATCTGTCGGTACTCCTTGTGGAGCAGGAAGCGGAGTGTGCGCATGGTCAGGCGAGCCGCGCGTCGAAGCTGCGCACGGCGGCCACGAGCAGCACGAGCGTCATGAGGACGAGCACCGCCGTCTCGACCCACAAATTGACTACGCCGACACCTTCGAGCATCACGCCGCGCGCGATAATGATGAACCATCGCGCGGGAACGATGTACGTGACTGGCCGCAGCCACGCCGGCATGCTGGCTATCGGGAAGATCATCCCCGAGAGCAGCGCGTTGGGCATCATCGTGCCGACCAGCGCGCCGAGCATCGCGCTGCGCTGCGACGACGTGCGCGCCGCGATGAGCACGCCGAGGGAGAGCGAGACGAGCGTGTAGAGCAGCGCTTCGCCGAGCAGCAGGGCAAGGCTGCCGCGGAACGGCACGCGGAACACGCCCCACGCCGCCGCGAGCACCAACAACACGATCGTTAGGCCGAGGCCGAGGTAGGGAAGGACTTTGCCGACGATGATCTGCCACGGCCGGAGCGGCGACACGAGCAGCGATTCGAGCGTCCCGCGCTCTTTTTCGCGCGACAGGGAGATCGCCGTCATGAGTGCCGACACGAGCGTGATGACGAGCGCGATGAGGCCGGGAACGAAAAGATTGACGCTGGCGAGCGTCGGGTTGAAGCGCATGCGTGTGTCGAGCGTGATGTGGACGGCGCCGCCGGACGCGCCCATCTGTGCGGCGAAGTCGTCGATGACGGCGTTCACGTACGCGGCCATGGTGGTGCCGCCGTTCGGATCGGACGCGTCGGCAATGAGCTGGATGTCCGCGGGCTCGCCGCGCGCGAGCCGCGTGCCGAATCGCGGTGCGAGCTCGACGCCCACATCGGCTCGATTGCGGCGGAAGAGCGTCTCGAGGCGCGACGCATCGGGCAGCACGTCCACGATCGTGAACCGGTCGGTCGCGCCTAACCGATTGCGCAGCGCCAGCGTCGCGTAATCGGGAGTGGGATCCACCACGGCCACGCGAATCTCCTGAATGTCGGTGCGCAGCGCGTACCCGAACAGCAGCACCTGGAGGAGCGGCATCAGGATCAGAATCGTGAGCGTCTGGCGGTCGCGCAGGATGTGTCGGATTTCCTTCACCATGAAGGCGACCAACGGCCCGCGGGGCGACGGCCCGCAGGCGCGCATCATGCGGCCGGTCTCGCGAGGCGCACGAAGACATCTTCGATCGTGCCGGCGCCGTACCGGGTCTTGAGATCGTTCGGCGTGCCCAACGCGGCGATGGCGCCGTCGACCATGATCGAGATGCGGTCGCAGTACTCTGCCTCATCCATGTAATGCGTGGTGACGAATACGGTCGTGCCTTTCGACGCAGCGGCGTAGATCATCTCCCAGAATTGGCGCCGCGTGATGGGGTCGACGCCGCTCGTGGGTTCATCGAGGAACACGATGGCCGGGTCGTGGATGATGGCCACCGAGAAGGCGAGCTTCTGTTTCCATCCGAGCGGGATGCTGCCCACGAGCGTGTCGCGGACGTCGCGCAGTCCCAGTCGATCGAGGAGCTCGGCGCTCCGGCTGGCGATGCGGCCATCGCTCAGGCCGTAGATGCCGCCGTAGAGCTCGATGTTCTCGCGCACGGTGAGATCCTCGTACAACGAGAACCGTTGGCTCATGTAGCCGATGTGGCGGCGAATGGATTCGGTTTCGCGATAGACGTCGTAGCCCGCCACGCGCGCCTCACCCGACGTAGGCATCAGGAGACCGGTGAGCATTTTGATGGCGGTCGTCTTCCCGGCGCCGTTGGCGCCGAGGAATCCGAACACTTCGCCGCGCGCGACCTCGAACGAGATCGCGCGCACGGCGGTGAAGTCGCCGAAGCGGCGCGTCAGGTCGCGGACGCGGATCGCGGGCTCGTCGTTAGGCGGCTGGCTCACGCGGCCGCCGGCGGTGCCGGCGTCTCCATCAGGTCCATGAACACGTCCTCGATGCCCGCCTGCGCGGGCTCGGCGTGCGCGGCATCGAGGCCGCGTTGGGCGAGCCAGGCGGTGATCTCGCGCGCGATGGCCGCCGGGTCGCCACCGGAACGCGCGTCGGCGTAGTGGATGGTCTCGCCGAACGGGAATGCGCTGTACGCGTGCGGAAATTCCCGCAGCGCCGCGAGCACGCGCTGCCGGTCGCCGCCGCGCACCGCGACGAGCGGATGCCGATAGCGGGAACCGATCACGCCGGGCGCGGCGAGCTCGAGAATACGCCCGCGTTGGACCAGCGCCACGCGGTCGCAGCGCCCCGCTTCGTCCATGTACGGCGTGCTCACGACGATCGTGAGACCCGACGCCTTGAGTTGGGCGAGCAGATCCCAGAACTCGCGGCGCGACACCGCGTCGACGCCGGTGGTCGGCTCGTCGAGGAAGAGCACATCGGGGCGGTGCACCAGCGCGCAGCACAGCGCGAGTTTCTGCTTCATGCCGCCGGAGAGCGCGGCCGCGCGGCGATCGTGGAAGCGCTCGATCTGCGAATAGATGGGCGCGATCACGTCGCGCGCCTCATCGACGGTGGTCCCGAACACCGACGCGAAGAATGTGAGATTCTCGACGACGCTCAAGTCGGGATAGAGCGAGAACCGTCCCGGCATGTAGCCCAGGCGCGGCCGGATCCGCCATAGATCGCGTACCACGTCCATGCCTAACACGCGAGCCTCGCCGGCGTCCGGCACGAGCAGCGTGGTGAGAATGCGAAAGAGCGTCGTCTTGCCCGCGCCGTCGGGGCCGATGAAGCCGAACAACTCGGCGCGGCGCACGGACACCGACACGCCGTCCAACGCGACGGTGTCGCCGAATCGCTTGCCCACGTCGCGCACGACCACCGGCTCATCCGGGTTCGGCACGCGCTCGCCGGCGCGCTCAGGCGTCACGACCTGGGCGCCGGCGGCGCGGCGATCGTGAGATCCGCCGGCATGCCGATCTTCAGCACGCCGTTCGCGTTAGGCACACGCACCTTGATCGCGTACACCAGATCGGCGCGCTCGTCGCGCGTCTGCACCGGCGTGGGCGTGAACTCGGCGGTCGCCGAGATCCACGTCACGAGCCCGGGCAGCGTGGTGCGCCGGTCGTGGCCTGTGTCGACGTGCACGTGCACCGTCTGGCCGAGCTTGATGGACGACAATTGCGGCTCGCTCAGGTAGGCGCGGAGGTCCAGCGAATCGAGATCGGCGATCTTGTAGAGCGGCGTGCCCGCCTGCACGAACTCGCCGGCGCGCGCGTAGGTGGCCAGCACCGTGCCTCGCACCGGGTTCGTCACGCGGCTCTTGTCGATGCGGTCGCGGATCTGCGCCGCCTGCGCGGCGACGGCGGCGACGTCGTGTCCAGCGCCGCGCTGCTGGGCCTTCGCTGCCTGGATTTGCGCCGTGAGCACACGAACCTCGCGCTCGTCCTGATCGCGCTGTTGGGCCGTGGCGGCGTGCTCGGCGTACAAACGCTGGGTCCGCTCGTACGTGCGCTGCGCGATGTCGAGTTGGGCCTCGAGCGCCGTGAGCTGATCGGCTACCTGGTGCACTTGCGACGCCGACGCCTCGCGTTGCGCCGCGAGCTGCGCCGTTTGCAGGGCGAGCTGCGTGGTATCGACGAGCGCGATCACCGCGCCCTTCGCGATCGTATCGCCTTCCGTTAGGCCGAACGACAACAACTGGCCGGGCGTCTGGGCCGACACGACCACCTCGGTCGCCTCGAAGTTGCCGTATGCGTCGGGGGACGCCGCGTGCCCACACCCGCCCAACATGGCGGCCGCCGCCGCGAGCACGATCACATTCGTTCGCGAATCCATCACCGCACCTCGAGGCCGAGCGTCGTCAGATAGGTGGCACGCGCCTGCGCGAGCTGCACGCGGTGTGTGGCGCGCGCGATCCGTGCATTGAGCAGGTCCGTCTCGCGGTCGATGTACTCGGCCGCCGTGATCACGCCCTCGTCGTAGCGCACGCGCGCTTCACGCGCCGTCTCCTCGCGAAGCGACACGATGCCGTCGTCGCCCGCCACCGCTTGGGCGAGAAAATCGATCTGCGCCGTGGCGCGCGTGGCGGCGCGCCGGATCGACGCACGGAAGGCGGATTCAGTGCGGTCGACCGTGCGCTGCTCGAGCTCGAGCGCGTGTTGGTCGCGCTCGTTCGAGCCCCACGTGAACGGCGCCCAACCGACCTGGATGCCGGCGAGCCAATACCATTGGAACCGGTCGCTGAGGAAGTTGAGGCCGGGCCGTGCGTAGCCGCCGCGCGCGAACGCCGACACGCGCGGCTTGGTCGCCGCGGCCGTTGCGGTGCGTTGGGCATCGAGCAGGGCGCGCGACGCATCGAACTGCGCGTATTCGGGACGCGCGTGCAGCGAGTCGCCGCCCGCGCGGGCCCGCGCGACGGCGCTGCCTAACGCAGGCAGCGCGAGCCGCGCCGCGGGCGCGAGCGTCGTGCCGGTCAGGTCGGCGAGCACGGCCAGCGAGGCGATCCGGTCGTGCTCGAGCGACGACCGGTCCTGGCGCCGGCGCAGCAACTCGGCCATGATGCCGGTCGAGTCGCCCGGGAGTGCCGCGCCTGCACGCACGCGGCTCGATGCGACCGCGAGCTGCGCCTCGAGGTCGGCGATCACCGCATCGATCTCCGCCTCCTGCGCCTGGAGCAGCGCCGCGTCGAAGAACGCGTCGTTCACTTCCTGGCGGAGCGGGAAGAGCGAGGTGTGCACCGCCGACACGTCCGCCGACAGTTGGGCGCTGGCGACCGCGCGGCGCGGGCCGCGCGACGGATCGAACACCGATTCCTGCGCCGTGACGTACGCGTCGTAGGTGTCGTTCGAGGGCATGGGCACGTGGAGGCCGCCCGGCAGCGCGATGTCGATCGTCGTGACCTGCGATTGGTATTGGCCTAACGCGGTGGCGCCGAGTGACGGCAGGCGCTCGGCGGCAATGTCGTCGAGTTGCAGCCGTGCGCGCTGCCGGTCGAGGGACACGTTGGCGGCGCGCGGGTCGCGCGTGAGGGCCGAGTCCTGGAGGGCTTGCAGCTGCACGCTGTCAACGGGCGATGCGGCGGTGTCTGAAGATTGCGACGCGATGGTCGGCGCGACGGCGAGCGACGCACACACGAGCACCGACAGGAGGCGCGCCGCCGCGCGCATTTCATGATGGGCTGTCATGAACCGAATCCGCGAAGCATGAAGCCGGGCAGGTCGGCGCGGCGGCGCTTGATGAGGCGCACGAACTCGTCGTCGTCCATGCCTAAAATGGCGGTGAGCATGGGGCGTGCGGCGAAAGGAAAGAGGCAGAGTGACGCCAGGGTGATGACCAGGTCTTCGGCGCGGGTCGGCCGCATCGTGCCGGCGCGGACCTGCTCGGCGATCTGGGCGCGCAGGCGCGAGAGAACGCGCGGCGCGAACTCGTTGCGATCGAGTCCGGTCATCGCGCGAAAGAGTTGTTGGGCGCGTTCCGGTTGGTGATTGAGCTCGGCGAGCAGGTAGCCGGGCAGGATCGGGGTGCGCGACAGGTTGTCGAGATAGAGGTGCACGGCGCGCTCGATTTTTTCCGGCAGTGGCGTGTCCGAGCCGAGGAGCTGGATGACCGGCGGGATGATGGTCATGACTGCGCGGCGGAACACCGCATCGGCGAGGCCTTTTTTCGAGCGGAAGTAGTAGTGGAGCAGGGCCTGATTGACGCCGGCTTCGCGCGCGATTTCCTGCATGCGGGCGCCGGCAGTCCCGTGTCGCAAGAAGACCGAGTGGGCGGCGTCGAGGATGCGCGATTCGGTGTCGGCGTCCGTTGGCGCGGCGGCGCGGCGCGGCGCGCGGGTCGATTTGGTCATACGATTTAATTAATCAGTTAATTTATTCGCGCAAGGGGCGGGGCCTGTGCGGCGCGAAAAAAAGGCGGATGGTACGCGTGCCAGGCTCGGCCGCTAAGGCCGGCACCGGCGTGAGCGTCTTGGTGCAATCTCCGCCCAGCAGCACCGGTTTTGCCCAGCGCGCTCTCGCGCACGGGCGGACCCGCGGATCCACACGAGCGTGGAACCCGAGGGTTATTGCTCAACTCGCCGGTGCGCAGTAAGGTGAACGCATGCCCCCTCGCGCGGTCTCGACGCGGGCGGGCCGCTCCGATGCCCGCCTCTCTTGGCGCGGCGCGGTGCGACACCGGCTTCCGGCTCGCCGGCTCGCCGCGATGTCGCTCATCGCCGCCGGGCTCCTCTGCGCACGAGCGAGCGCCAGAACCCAGAGCTTTGCGTCGATGCCGGAGCGCCAGGCGCGACACGCCCAACACGACTTCGAGATGCTGCGCCGCGCGCTCCTCCCGCACGTGCCCGCGCGCACCGGCGGATGCGACTTCACGATCGGCGATCTCTGCTATTGGGATGACAACGCGGACGCGCCGCTGCCGCCGGAGCGCCCGCGCGTCGCGCTCGCCCGCGTCCACTTGCGATCGTCCCTCGATTCGTTAGGCGCGATCGACTCGGCGAACGACTACATCGCCGGCCAACGCGTGCGCTATGCGATCGAAGCGGGCGATGCGGCCGGCGCCGCGGCGGCCGTCGCCCATTGCGCCGCGACGCCGTGGTGGTGCGAGGCGCTCCGAGGTTTCGCCTGGCACCGCGCCGGCGCCGAGGCCGCGAGCGCCGCCGCATTCGATAGTGCGCTGGCCGACATGCCGGACTCGGTGCGCTGCAAGTGGCTCGATGTCCGATCGTGGATTCCGTCCGGCACGCGCATCGACTCTATGCGCGACACAGACGATTGCGCCGCGCGTGCCGACATGAGCACGCGCGTCTTCTGGCTTTCCGCGCCGCTGCTCACCTGGCGCCGCGACGCCGTGCGCGACGAGCTCTTTTCGCGTCGCACGTTGATCAAGCTGCTGTCCGGTACGCCGAATCCGCAGTTCACGTTCTGGCGGTGGGACAGCGAAGCGCTGTCGCTGCGCTACGGATGGCCTGATCAATGGGCGCGCGAAGAGAATCCGATCGGCTCGATCGACTACTCGAGCATTCGCGTCGTCGGCGACGAGCCGCGGCCGAGCTTCAGTGTCGTGCCAAGTGCGCGCGCGCTCGAATCGCCGTTCACGGCCAAGCCCGGCGACTGGCACCTGATCGACAATCGCGGCGCGCTCATGCGCTACGCGCCGCGATGGCTGCGCAGCATCGACACGCTGCCCGTGCAGATCGCGCGGTTCCGCGGGCACGGTGACAGCATGGTGGTGGTAGCGGCGTTCGATGGCCGGACCATCGTCGACAGCGGCGGCAGGGCGATGATCGCCGCGGCGTCGCTCTCGACTGGACTGGCGCCCGAGAGCACGCTGGCCATTGGCCTAACGACGGCGCTCACGCCGAGCGCGCCGGCGGGCGCCATCGTGCTCGTCGCGCCGGCGCACCCGGCGCTCGGGGCGGTCGAAGTGTTCGACACCGTGGCCGGTCGCGCGGCGCGCTGGCGCGCGGGCATCCGGCCGCTCAGCGATTCGGCCGCGATCTCCGACCTGCTCGTGGGCCGCGCGGGATCGGCCTTCGACGCGCACACACCCGATGCGGCCGCGCGCGTCGCGATTCCGACGTTGCGCGTGAGCCCGCGCGACACGCTCGCGCTCTATTGGGAATCGTATCTGCGTCCGCCGCCGGCGGTGCCGGTGCGCACCACTGTCCGCCTAACGCGTTCCACCGGATTCTTCGGGCGGATGTTCGGACATAAACACGTGGGCCCGGCGCTGTCGTGGGAAGACGCCTATCCGGATCCCGCGCCGGGCCGCTCGATCCGATTTGGACTGGCCGGCGTGCCGCCCGGCCACTATCGACTCGAGGTCACGGTTCAGACTCCGCACGCACGCGGGACGGCGTCTCGCGACATCGACGTAGTCGAATAGCGGCCATACCGCTCCGGCACGCACCGTGCGTTAGCGGTCTGTGCCGGCCGCATCCGCGATGGAACGAGATGTGGCGGCTCTTTCCACATTCCGGAGCCGGACTCATGCACAAGAACGTCAGCAGTGTCGCACGGGGCATCGTGGCCGCGTGCACGGCGTTGGGCGTCGTCGCCTGCGGGAGCAGCAGTCCGACCGGCGGCGGGCAACACGCCGCGTCGGTCACCGTTAGTCCGCCGACGACATCGCTCGTCGCCGGCGATTCCGTGGCGCTCACGGCCACGGTGAAGGACGCGCAGGGCAATCCGATCAGCAATCCCGCCATTACGTGGTCGGCCAGCGACACCAACGCGGTGAGCGTGAGCGGCAGCGGCGTCGTGAACACGCTCCTCGCCGCGACCGACACCATCACGGCCACGAGCGGCGGCGTCTCGGGCACGGCCGTGGTCACGGTGCAGCCGCCGGCGCCCATACAGATGCACGAAGGCGGCCTGGTGGGCACGGTGACGTTTCCTAACGGAAGCACCGCCGGCGGCGCCCAGGGCGATCCGGTCGACACCATTCCCTGTGCCACGGGCACCGACGCCGAGCACTATCACGTGCACGTGAGCCTGATCGTGAACGGCCGGCAGTTGGCGCTTCCGTTAGGCGTCGGGATCCAGAACGCCGTGGTCGTGGGCGACAGCCTCGCCATCGCCGGCACGTGCTTCTACTGGCTGCACTCGCACGACCGCACCGGCATCATCCACGTCGAGCCGACGGTGGCCGGCCACACCTTCACGTTAGGCGAGTACTTCGACGTGTGGGGCGAGCCGCTCACGTCGGGCAACGTGGCGGGGAATCAGGGCGACGTGACCGTGTACGTCGACGGCGCGCGCTACGTCGGCGACCCGCGGGCCATCGTGCTGACGGCCCACCAGCAGATCACGCTCGAGGTCGGCGCGCGCGTCGCGCCGCCGGTGTTCGACTTCCCGCCGGACTATTGATCCCAGGTCAGCGCCGGGCGGCGCGCGTCTCACCCGTGTCCAGCGTCGGATCGCTCATCGGACGCGTCGTGCGGCGCGTGCCGTCCTGCAGCTGCACCGTGATCGCTTCCGTTGGGCAGTGCTGCACGAAGTCGCCGTCGGCCGGCGACCACTGCAGCGGCGTCGCCGTCACGACCGCCTTGCCCTCGGCGTCCAACGCCATCACGCGCGGCGCCAGCGCGACGCACGTGCCGCACCCGATGCAGCGATCGCGGTCGACGCGCACCGACACCATGCTGCGCGGGTACACGCCGCTGCCGTCGCACAGCGCATCGCCGCAGCGGTCTAACGCCGTGCGCGCCGCCTCGTAACCGGCGTTCACGATTTCCTGGGCGTGCGTGAAGCTGAACCAGTGGTGCCGTCCCACATCGGGACGCACGAGCAGCATCGGTGGCCCGCTCCATTCGGCTAACGGACGCGCCTGCAGGGCGTGCATCATGAGCGTGGCCGCGCGCATGTAGATCGCCGCGAACCCCTGCGAGCTGATGTCGCGCGGACGCTCCACCTCGAAGCTGCCGACGTCGATCGCGATCACCGCATCGGCGCCGAGTGCCGCGATCGAGATGGGCAGGTTGTCGATGGTGCCGCCGTCGATGCAGCTGCGCGTGCCGACGTAGCCGGGAGGGAAGAACCCGGGCAGAGCACACGATGCGTATACCGCGTCGACCACCGGCACGTCGCGGAGTCCGGGCAAGCCCCACACGACGCGCGTGCCGCGCTCCACGTCCACGGTATTCACGAGCACCGGCGTGGGCAGATCCTCGAACGTGCCCGCCGGCGACACGGCCGCGCAGAGATCGCGCAGCGGCTCCTCGAGATAGAGCGACGGGCTGCGCATCCGCTCGAACAACATGCCCACGTGATTGATGCGGAACAGGTCGCGGCGCCTCAAGGACACGGCGCGCGCTTCCATCTCGCTCACGCTCATGCCGCCGGCATAGGCGGCGCCGATGAGCGCGCCGATGCTCGTCCCCGCGATTACGCTGGGCCGGATTCCGCGCTCCTCGAGCGCACGCATCACGCCGATGTGGGCGAATCCCTTCAAGCCGCCGCCGCCTAACACGAGCGCGGTGCGGGCGGGCACGTTCGACATTCCGATGAAGCTCCTTCCGGCCGAGGCCTTGGTGCGGCGTGTGGGCGAGCCGCGTCCCTGTGCGAGAGACGACTCGCTGCCCCGACGCGTTGCCGGCCGTCGCCCAGGACGGCCCGTCCCTCGCATCATCACGGTATCCTGCCGACGACAAATGTACCCATTGGACGCCGATGGTTCCCGCGTGCCGGCGCGTGCGTACCGGAAGGCGGTCCCGCGCCCGAGGCGCATCGCCCCGGGCGCGTAATCAGAAGCGGACCGAGTAGCCGATATCGGTGGGCTCGCCGCTGTGCGGTCGGCCCAACTGCAGGTAGAGGCCGTAGAGCAGCACGGCGCCGCCGCCGATCATGATGATCGTTCCCGGTGTATCGCCGATGATGGCGCCGGTGATGAGCGCGGCGCCGCCCAGCACCATCAGCTTCTCGCCGTTGGACAGCGCGAAGTCGGAGCGGTTGGGCGCCGGCGTCGCAAGGGGTTGCTCGGCGAGCCGCGGCGACAGCGAGGCGGCGGCCTCGGTCGGGCCGACGGACGCCGGATTAGCGGTGAGGCCTTGCGCGCCTAACGGAGCGCCGGCGAGGATCGCGGCCGCTGCCGCGAGGAAAAGCCCGGTCCGGAACATGGTCGCATCCTGGTGACGGGTGCACCGCGCGTCGCCCTCGACGCGCGGTCGATGACTCGCGGCGCGTGTGCACGCCGCCACGTGTCGCCAACGCAAGCCACGCGCCGCGGCACGCGTGCGCCGCGTACACGGCAGGCAGCGATCCGGGCGCCCGACGGACTCGTGCGCAATACCGCGTCGAGCCGTACATTCACACGGTCCATGACCACACTTAAGCCCGCCGGCGAGCACACGCTCGTTCGCGCCATCGGCGTGAGCGGTCTGGCCGCGACCACGTTCAACATCATGATCGGCGGCGGTATTTTCGTGCTGCCGGCGGTGGCGGCCGGTGCGTTGGGCGCGCAGGCTCCCATCGCGTACGTGATTTGCGCAGGCGCGATGAGTCTCGTCCTCATCTGCTTTGCCGAATCCGGCAGCCGCGTGTCGCTCACGGGTGGTCCGTATGCGTACGTGACGCTGGCGCTCGGCCCGTTCGCCGGATTCTTGAGCGGCGTCTTGTTGTGGGTCGTGGCCGTGTTCGCGGCGTCGGCGGTGCTGAGTGCACTCGCGGGGTCGGCGGCGGTGCTCTGGCCGGTGCTCGCCCAACCGGTGCCGCGCGCACTGCTCATCGTCGCGGTGCTCGTCGTCATCACGACAGTGAACGTGCGCGGCGTGCGCGGCGGAGCGCGGCTGGTCGAGCTGCTCGCTGTGGTCAAGCTGCTGCCGCTCTTTCTGTTCGTCATCGCCGGCGCGGTCGCGGCGCGTGCGGTTGCTGCGCCTGACACCGCGTCCGCGAGCGGCGATCTCGGTCGCACCGTGGTCGTGCTTATCTTCGCGTATGCCGGTTCCGAGAGCGCACTGGTGCCGAGCGGCGAAGTGCGCGATCCGGCGCGCACGGTGCCGCGCGGGCTCGCGCTCGCGATGATCACCGTGATGCTGCTCTACATCGCCGTGCAGGTGGTGGCCCAACACGTGCTCGGCGTGAGCGCGCTGGCCGCGGCGAAGGCGGCGCCCTTGTCCGCGGCCGCGTCGCGCATCGCCGGTCCGTTAGGCGCGGGGATCATCGCCGTCGCCGCGGTGTGCTCGATGTTCGGCAACGTGAGCGGCATGACCCTGGCCACGCCGCGCGCGCTCTACGCGCTCGGTCGCGATGGGTTTCTGCCGATCGTGGGCGACGGACTCGCGCGCGTGCACGACAGGTATCGGACGCCGTACGTCGCCATCATCGCGCAGAGCACCATTCTCGGCGTGCTCGCCGTGAGCAGCGGATTCCTGGCGCTCGCCGTGCTGGCCAACGTGTCGGTGCTCACGTTGTATCTCGTGTGTTGTGTGGCCACGATCGAGTTGCGCCGTCGCGATGTGCGGCAGGCGGGCACGCCGTTCCGGTTGCCGGGCGGTGCGGTCGTACCGTATCTCGGGATTGCGGTGCTGGCGTGGATGCTCTGGCACGCGAAGCTCTTCGAGGTGCTCGTCGTGCTCGGCTTGCTCGCCCTGGCCGCGCTCCTGTTCCTGTTGACGGCCGAGAGCCGGCGCGCGAACAACACGGTGTTGACGCCATGACCGACGCCTTACTCGCCTACCGCCCCGAATTTCCGATCGTCGATCGGGTCACGTACCTCGTGTCCAACTCGCTCGGCGCGATGCCGCGCGCGGTTCCGGAGCGGCTCGCCGAGTACGCCGACGCGTGGAACCGCCGCGGTGTGCGCGCCTGGGCCGAGGGCTGGTGGACGATGCCGCTCACCGTGGGCGACGAGATCGCGCCTCTGTTAGGCGCCGGCCCGGGCGAGGTGGCGATGTTTCCCAACGTGACGCTCGCGCAAGCGGCGGTGCTGTCGGCGCTCGACTACACACCGCCGCGCGACACGATCGTGATGACGGGACTCGACTTTCCCTCCGTGCGCTACGTGTACGACCACCTCGCCACCCGGTTAGGCGCGCGCATCGTGTCCGTGCCGAGCGAGGATGGGATCGGCATCGACGCGGGGCGCGTGCTCGAGGCGATCGACGAGCGCACGCGCGTCGTGGCTGTGTCGCACGTGTTGTTTCGCTCGGCGTACATCATGGATGCGGACGCGATTTGCCGTCGCGCGCACGAGGTGGGCGCGCTCGTGTCGCTCGACGCGTTCCACTCGGTTGGGGTGATGCCGGTGGACGTGCGCGCGAGCGGCGTCGACTTTCTGACGGGCGGCGTGCTCAAGTGGCTGTGCGGCGGGCCGGGCGGCGCGTTTCTGTACGTCGCGCCGCCCATACGCGAGACGCTCGAGCCGGCGCTCACCGGCTGGCAGGCGCACGCGCGTCCGTTCGCGTTCGAGAATGAAATGGACTACGGGCACGGCGCGAGCCGGTGGCTCAACGGGACACCGGTGGTTCCGGCCCTGTACGCGGCCCTCGAAGGCCCGCGCATCGTGCGCCGGGCCGGCATCGAGGCGATTCGCGCCAAGAGTATGAGGCAGACGGCGCGCCTCGTATCGTTAGCCGATGCGCACGGCTGGCCCGTGAATGCGCCGCGCGATCCGGCCCGGCGCGGCGGCACCGTGGCGTTCGACGTGCCTAACGGATACGCCGTGGCGCAGGCGCTGCTCGCGCGCGACATCCTGGTGGACTATCGGCCCGAAGCCGGCATCCGCGTCGCGCCGCATTTCTACACCGACGACCGCGAGATCGACGACGCCGTCGGCGCAATGGCCTCCATTCTCGAGACCGGCGAGTGGCAGCAGTTCGCTGCAAGGCGCGCTGTGGTTACCTAACGGGGAATGGGGAACCGCTCGCTGTCGCTCGCTTGGGGAAGCGCTTCGCCATTCCCTGTCAATGCACCTGCAGGCTCCGGCTGCGATCGATGAGCACGACGAGCACTTTCGCGATCGCGGTGAGCGTCGCGATGCGCGCATTCACCGCGTTATCGCCGAGCTCGATGCGCGCGCGCAGATACCAGTCGCGCGCCTCCCGCGCGGCGCCGAGTGCGAGCTCGTAGAATGGGACGCGATCTTTTTTGGACATCCGGCTGTAGCCGGCGGCGATCTCCGCACCGATGGACGCGGTAGCCGCGACCAACCGGCCCGCGATGCTTTCCGTGACCGGATTGGACACGAGCCGCCGCGCGTCGTGCGACGCCAGCTCCGCCACGTACAGCGCCGCGCGATACACGCGCAACGACCAGATCGGATCGCTGCGGATGTCGACCGGCACGCCGCGCTCCCAGTCATCGTACTTCACGGCCCCTCGCTGCGGTTCCGGTCGCGAAAATACCGGGCCGAGTGCCGCGTCCCGCATCATCCGAGTGCACATCGCATCGGACCCATGCGCGCGGGTGAGGGTCGCGAACCGCGGCGGGCGTGTCGACCCATCTATTGTGAGGCTGCTCGCGCGAGAGTAGTTTGGTCCGGAATTCCAACCCTTTCTATGCCGACGCCTCCGAAAAAGCTGCGCAAGCACTACACGAACAACGAGCATCCCGCCGTCATTCTGCGTTTCGAGGATGGCCACGAGATCGCCGTTCCCAAAGGCACCAGCAAATCCTTCGACGCCTACGAGGGCGAGACCGTCAAGGTGCTGGCCGTCTACGACAAAAAGACGGGAGAGCGCGAGCTGCTCGTAACCAAGAAGGCGGGCGAGTTTCCGGATGGCTGACCGCCTCGCCATGCCGCGGTGGACGCGCGGCGCGGCGTTGGCCATCCTGCTGCTTCTTCCTGCCTGCGCGCGCGGACAGGGCACCGGCGCTCAACTCGCCCCTGTTCGCGCCGACACCGCCCTCCTTCGTCACACCCTCGACTCGCTCGCCGACGCACACCATGGCGTCGTCGGCTACAGCATCATCGATCTCGACACCGGCGACACGCTCTCGCGCCGCGGCGATGAGACGTTTCCCACGGCGAGCTTGATCAAGGTCCCGATTCTCGTCACGCTCTACGATCTGGTCGCGAAGCATCAGATCTCGCTCGACGATCCACTGACGCTGCTCGACATCGACAAGGTGCCGGGGTCGGGCTCGCTGCAGTTCATGCACGACGGCGCGACGATCACCGTGCACGACGCGGCGTGGCTCATGGCCACGCAGAGCGACAACACCGCCACGAACCTGTTGCTCGACCGGATCATCATTCGCCGCGTGTGGGCGAAGATGGAATCGCTCGGTCTCATGCACACCAAGGTGCACTCGAAGACCTTCCTGCGCATCTCGAGCGTCGCCATGGACAGCTCGGCGAAATACGGGTTAGGCGTGTCCACGCCTAACGAAATGGCGCACCTGTTCGTGCTGCTCGCCAAGGGACAGGCCGTGAACCCGGCGGCCGATTCGGCCATGCTCGACATCCTCGAGCACAACGAAGACAACACGCTGCTCCAGCGCGACCTCGACAACGTGCGCGCCGCGCACAAGACCGGCGCGGTGGATGACGCGCGCACCGAGTGCTCGCTGTTCTATTTGCGCTCCCGCGTGGTGGCGTGCGTATTCACCAAGGACAACAAGGACCAACGCTGGATTCTCGACAGCGAGCCGCAGGTCACGATGGCGCACATGGGCGCGACCATCGCGCGAGCGTTCGGACTTCCGGACAGTGCGTCCGTCGCCTCAGGTCCGTAAGGCAGCGACACCGCCCTCCGTAGTCACATCGACCGAACCGACTGCGTCAACTCGTCCAACGCATGGCACCGGAAATGCCCCCTCCCTGTCCCGGCCAGCATCGAAACGTGACCGGAGGGATCATTGTGAGAACCTGGGCCGCTGCCGTCGCCGCCATCGCACTCGCTGTCGCACCAACCGCCGCTTCCGCACAATTCACCGCCGCATTGGTGCCCGCGCACCTGCCGGTGTCTCGCGCGGCGCTCGAGCCCAACTCGAACGCTCCCACGGCGATGCCTGCGGGGATGCGCGTCGACTCATCCCTCGGCGCCTTCGACTCGACATTCTTCGACTCGTCGTCCAATTCGGTCACGGCGACCGAGAAGACCGCGTCGACAACCACACGCGCTGCCTCCACTGTACATTCACCCGACACCACCACCCCCGGCGACACTGTGTTCTCAGACGGAGCCTCCGCGCCCGAAACGGATTCAACGCTTCCGGCATTGGCGCTCGCTGGTGTAGGTACGCTACTCGTTGGTGTGGTACTGGTCCGACGCTGATATGCGACGTTCCTTCGGAGTTTTCTTCGTGCTCGCCGGTGCGTGCCTGCTGCTGACCGTGGGCTATGCCTACGGCGCGAGCGCCATCGCACGGCGCCACGCGCGTGCGACGTGGACTGCTATGGAAGCGAACGGTTCGCTCTCCGCGCCGGTCAGCGACGAGTCGCATCACAGCTTCGCGCGCGGCGAGCCCGTTGGGCGCATCGACATTCCGGCTATCGATCTCGATGAAGTGTTCATCGAAGGCGTGGGCGACGCGCAGCTCGCCGTCGCACCCGGGCATCTTCCGCAAAGCGCGCTGCCGGGTGAACCGGGCAACGCGGTGATCTCGGCGCATCGCGACCGGCAGTTTCACGCGCTCGACAAGCTTTCGCTGGGCGACACGATCGTCACCGAGACGTACGGCGGACGCACCACGTGGGTGATCGTGGCGCGTCGCATCGTCGAGCGCGGCAAGCCCGCGCTGTTCTCGACCGTCGAGCCGACGCTGACGCTCACGACGTGTTGGCCCGTGCGCTATGTGGGTCCGGCACCCGATCGGCTGATCATTACGGCCAAGGTGTTGGAGCGGGCTCGACCCGGCGTCTGACGCCGGATCACTTCCCAATCGGGCCGCCGCAGGGCATCGTTGCGGCGTGTCCACCAGAAGCGCTTCGCCTTCGAGTGTCGGACCCGCGCCGGCGCATACCCAGGCGCCGTCAGTCGGGCCGGCCGCGCCGCGGGTCATCCAGACCAGGAACGCCGAGGATCCGGCGCTGCGCACGTGGATCGTGCTGGCGCGGGCGTACCACACGATCGTGCGCGCGGTGTCGCGCGACGTCAGCCGCCACCGCCTGACGCTGGGGCAGTTCGCGGTCATGGAGGCGCTCTACCACAAGGGCGCGCTTCCGTTAGGCAGAGTGGGGTCGCTGCTCCTGGTCACCGCCGGCAACATCACCTACGTGGTGGACCAGCTCGAGCGCCGCGGGCTCGTGCGCCGCGAGCGGCGCCACGGCGACCGGCGCGTGGTGTATGCGGCGCTCACCGCCAAAGGACGCGCGTTCATCGACGAGATCTTCCCCGCGCACGCCCGCTACATCGCGGAGCTCTTCGATACGCTGCCGCCCGATGAGCAGAACCAGCTTCGCTTCCTGCTCAAGAAGCTCGGCTTCGCGGTGGCCGAGCTCGAGGGCGAGGGCAAGTCCGACTGACGGCCTAGAGTGCGCGCCGCACGAAGAACACCCCGAGTGCCACGAGTACGGCGCCGAGGATCACGATGCTGATGCCGTTCCCGTTCTCGGCCGGCTGCTCGTCGGTCTGCTGCTGCGTTTCGTTGCTCACCATCTCTCCCGGTTGATGCCTGAACCCATGGATTGTCGTGCTATGCGCTGTGTCATTGCCTTGGCGCTCGTGCTCGCGGGCGCCCTGCCCGCCGCCGCCCAACGGATCACGCCTAACGAGATCGACGGCGATCTCCGCTTCCTCGCATCCGATTTGCTCGAGGGCCGCGCGCCCGCGACCCGCGGCGGTGAGCTCGCCACCGCGTACATCGCCGCCCAACTTCGCTCGGCCGGCATCCAGCCCGGCGTGAATGGATCGTACTTCCAGCGTGTCCCGATCGACGTGGTCACGGTCGACTCCGCATCGATGCAGGTCCAGGCGTCCGGCAAAGCGACTGCCCAACTACGATTCCCCGATGATGTCGTCATCTGGGCCGGCTCGGCCGTTCCGTCGAGCGCCGCGCACGCGGAGATCGTATTCGCGGGGTACGGCGTGACCGCACCGGAGTACAAGTGGGACGACTTCAAAGGAGTGGATGTCAAAGGCAAGGTGCTGCTCGTGTTGGTGAACGATCCGCCGGCCACGGCGAAGGAGCCGCAGCTGTTCGGCGGCAAGGCCATGACCTACTATGGCCGCTGGACCTACAAGTTCGAGGAAGCCGAGCGCCGCGGCGCGGTTGGCGCACTCATCGTGCACACGACGGCGGCGGCGAGCTATCCGTGGCACACGGTGGTGGCGTCGTGGAGTACGCCGCAGCGGATGCTGCCTCGCGATCCGTCGCTGCCGGCTCCGTTAGGCTTCAACGGCTGGATCACCGATTCGGCGGCCACGGCGCTCCTCGCGCACGCCGGCCTCGATCTCGCGGCGCTGCGCAAGCAGGCGGCTTCGCGCGACTTTCATCCCGTGAACACCGGCATCACGCTCGACGTGGCATTCCGGAGCTCGGTGCAGCACCTGGAGAGCCAGAATGTCGTTGGTGTCATCCCCGGCCGCGACAGATCGCTGGGCAAGCAATACGTGGCGCTCAGCGCGCACTGGGACCACTTCGGCATTGGGCCCAAGGTGAACGGCGACTCGATTTACAACGGCGCGGTGGACAATGCGTCGGGCGTGTCGACGCTGCTCGCCGTGGCGCGCGCGGCCGCGCGGGCGCCGCGCAGGCGGCGGTCGCTGGTGTTCGTGTTCGTCACCGCCGAGGAGGCCGGTCTGCTCGGCTCCTCGTGGTTTGCGCAGCATCCGACGATGCCGGACAGCGACATCGTCGCGGACCTGAACATGGACGTGGTCACGGTGTTGGGCAAAGTGCGCGACCTGAACGTGCTGGGCTCGGACAAGTCGACGCTGGGGCCGATGCTCGCCCATCTCATCGCGCCTAACGGAATGCGCATCGATCCCGACGCGCACCCCGAGGCGGGGCACTTCTACCGGTCCGACCACTTCTCGTTCGCCAAAGCCGGCATCCCGGCGGTGTCGATCGGCGCGGGCACGGACTATGTGGGCCGGCCCAAGGGGTGGGGCGTGCAGCAGGAGGATGATTACACCGCGCACCGCTATCACCAGCCGGCGGACAACTACAGTCCCGATTTTGACCTGAGCGGCGCGGCGCAGATCGGCGACATCGTACTCGAGTTCGCCACCGCGCTCGCCAACTCGCCGGTGCTGCCGGCGTGGAATCCGAATGCGGAGTTCAAGCGGGCGCGCGGCAGCCGCGATAAAATCTCGTGACGCGGGCCACGCGCCGGTGCGTCTAACGCAAGCCGATCGCGGTCGCGCCGGCGATGGCGAGCATGCCTAACACGAACAGCGCCGCGTACAGCGGCACGAGAAAGCGGACCCACCGGTCGTACCGCACGCCGGCCGCGGCGAGGTTCGCCATCAAGACGCCGCTCGTGGGCGTGATGAGATCGCACAGGCCCGCGCCGTACTGGTAGGCGAGCACCGTCGTCTGGCGCGACAGCCCCAGGAGATCGGTGAGCGGCACGAGAATCGGGAGCGTGAGCACCGCCTGTCCGCTCACGCTCGGTACGGGGACGTGGATCGCCGTGTGCACCGCCATCATGCCGATCGCCGACAGCCCGATCGGCAACCCGGCGAGCGGCGTGACCAGTCCGTGCACGATCGTATCGACGATGCCTCCCTGCTCGAGCACGACGTAGATCGCGCGCGCAAAACCAATGAGCAGCGCGGCGAACGTCATCGACCGGAATCCCTCGATGAACGCGTCTGCCGTGCCGCCTATGCCTAACCGTCCAACCAGCCCGGCCACGGCACCCATCACGAAGAACAGCGCCGCCATCTGGTCGAATCCCCACCCGAATCGCGTCACGCCGTACACGAACACCACGAAGGTCGCGAGCACGAGCGCGAGCACCGCGCCGTGGTGCGCACCGGCCGCCGCACTCGGCACGGCCGCATCATCCGAGGGCGCGCCGCGCGTGCGTGCGGCGTAGCGCATGGTACCGCCGATCCAGATCGCGAGCGCGAGCATCAGGAACACGAGCCGGTACGACCAGCCCGAGAGAAGCGGCAGCTGCGACAACTTCTGCGCGATCTCGACCTGAAACGGATTGATCGGGCTGAATGCCGCGCCGACGGCGGCGGCGCCCACACTCATCGCCGCCGCGGTGACCGCGTCGTAGCCGAGTCGCCTCGTGAGCACGAGCAGCGCCGGGATCAGCGCGATGATCTCCTCGTGCATGTTGTCGAGCGCGCCGCCCAACGCAAACGCCAGACACGTGACGGGGATGACGAACGCAGCACGATCGGCGAGGCGGCGCACGAGCCAGTCGACGCCGTACGCCAGCGCGCCGGTCCGGTCCACGACGGCGAATGCGCCGCCGATGAGAAACACGAAGAACACGACGTCCGCCGCATCCTCGAGTCCCTTCGGGATCGCGACCACCGCCGCGAACGGACCGACGGGATTCGCCTCCACGGCGTGGAAGGTTCCGGCGACGACCACGCTGCGTCCGGTGGCCGGATCCTCGCGCCGCTGATATGCGCCCGCGCGCAGCACCCAGCTGAGCGCCGCGGCCACGGCCACGCAGCCCACCATCAGGACGAGTGCGTTAGGCATCCGGAACCGAACGCGAAAGGCAGTGGCGGGTGCCGATGCGGCGGCGTCGCTCATGGCAATTCGCACTCGGGCGTTGGGAATACGCGGGGAACCAGGCGAGATGGCGAGCGACGACGCTCGCCGACATCTAGCGTACGCCGATCGCGGACGCGACGCAATTGCGGCCATGGTGTGACTGCCGCAAACGTACTATCGTTGCGCTCGCACATTCGATGAGACATCTCGTGATCGTGCGCTCGTGACGACGTCGGTGCGCGTGTCGCCCGCGGTCGCCGCCGCCTTACGCGACGGCCGGCCCGTCGTCGCCCTCGAGAGCTCGGTGTTCGCGCAGGGCCTGCCCCAACCGGAAAACCGCGACGCCGCGCGACGCATGCTGGCTCAAGCGCGTGCGCGAGGAGCCGAGCCCGCGATCACCGCGGTCGCGCGAGGTATACCGCTCGTCGGACTTGATGGCGATGATCTCGAGCGATTCCTCGCCCGCGATGGCGTGCGCAAAGTGTCTGCGCGCGACATCGCACCTGCGGCCGCCGCGCATGCCGACGGCGCGACCACCGTGGCTGCATCGCTCGCACTCGCGCACGCCGCGCGCATTGCCGTGCTTGCCACCGGCGGTATCGGCGGCGTACATCGTGTGGCTCCCGCGTCGGCCCATTCCGCGGATAGCGTGCGCGATGAGTCCGCCGACCTCGCCGAGCTCGCGCGAACACCGATGCTCGTCGTGTGTGCCGGCGCCAAAACCATTCTCGACCTGCCTGCCACGATGGAGCGCCTCGAATCGCTCGGCGTCGCCGTGGTTGGATATCGGGTCGGGGAACTCCCGGGCTTCCTCACCAGCGGTACAGGCATTTCATTGTCCTGGCGATTCGAGAGCGCAGCCGAGGTCGCCGCGGCGTGGCGCATGCAGCGAGAGCTCGGACGATCGCAGGCGATGGTGGTCGTTCAGGCGCCGCCGTCGCCGCTTCCGCGTGCAATGGTCGACGACGCGGTGAATCGTGCGCTCGATGCCGCGGCGCACTCAGGGATAGCGGGAACCGCGCTCACGCCGTGGCTGTTGGCTCGGTTGGAAACGGAGACTGGTGGTGCGTCGCTCGCGGCCAATGTCGCGCTGCTCGAGTCGAACGCAGCGTTGGCCGCGGAGATCGCGCAGGAGTTGGCGAGAGACGTCGAAATAGCACGCGCACGCGCGTAATATCCCGTGGGCGCGTCTGTCGTCCTCTACTTCAGAGGGGTGGAAGGGGAGTTAAAGTTCAATGAGACGGTTGTAAAGTCAACATCTTGAACAGAGCGGATTTCCAGTTGTACAATAGGCTGACCGACATCGGTCTTCTTGAGACACGTCGGAGGTGCGAATCGCCATGCCTACCCCATTTCTGAGTTCTGAAGAGTACGACGAGCGCGCGCATCAACTCTACAACGAAGGGCAGTACGATGAAGCGCTCGATGTTCTGCGCGAAGGACTCGCGCTGTACCCGAACTCAGTCGAGCTGCACATTGGGGTAGGCTACGCACGGCTGGCTCGCGACGAGTTCGCTTGGGCCAGGCAGAGCTTCGAGAAGGCCCTCGTGCTCGATCCGGATCACGAGGATGCGATCGCCGGACTCGGCGAGACGCTGCTCAAATTCGGCGCGCGCGATCAAGCGCTTGGACGCTTCCGCCACATCCTCGAGCTCGGCTACGCGGACGACATCGACCTCGTGCTGCAGATCGGCCGCGCGCTGTTCCGCGAGGACATGATCGCCGAAGCGCGCGAGTTCTTCGAGATCGCGGCGCGGGAAGCGGGCGAGATGGCGGAGGCCGCGGCCTGCCTGGGTTACGTTAGGCATCGGGGCGGCGACGACGAGGGCGCGATCACCGCGCTCAAGCGCGCGCTGCAGCTGGACGACGACCACGCCGAAGCGCGCATCTATCTCGCCAACATCCTGTACGACCGCGGAGATTACGAGGGATCGCTCTCGCAGCTCGAGCGCACGGAGCCCGACGACCACTGGGAGGAGCTCGGCATCTGGCGGCTCATCGAGCTCAAGAAGTCGCTCTACCGCATAACGGAAGAGGATCCCGAGCTCGCGCCCTGGGAAGACCGGCTCTCCGAGCTGGCCGGCGAGCCCGACGACATCGACGAGATGCTCTCGGAGATCGAGACGCGCGTGAACGAAGAGGAGGCCGCGCGCGAGCGCGGGCAACTCGAATTGTTCGGCGCCCTCCTGTCGGATCTCGCGGGACAGAAGATCTCCGACACGCTCGAGCACCGCATCCTGCTCAACGACGGGCGCATCTACGTCGGGAGCTGGGATCGCATCGTGCGCGCAATGCGCGACGCGAACAAGGCGATGACGGGCCGCTCGGTGCAGGAGTTCATGGCCACCGAAGCGAGCCGCGGCTATTCGATCACCGGCGTCAAGATTCCGATCGGCGACGCCGAAAGCTTCATTCGCGGCAGCGCAAACGCCGGGCTGTTGCGCATCGTGCGGTGACGGATCCGTCCTCCGCCTCGGGCGGCGCCCTCCACGCGCTCGAGGCGGTTCGACCGGCGGTCGATCGACTGGCGCCCAGCCGGTCTTCGCAAGACAACACATCTGATGTGACGGCCATCTGCGCCGGGGTCGAGCTCGCGCTCGGCGTGCTGATCGGCCGCACGGATCTCGCGGGACAGGCGCTGGTGCGCGAGACGCGGCAGCGCGAGGCGATCTCGCTCGAGCAGGCGCACGCGGCCCTCGAGTTGTTTGCCGTGCGCGACCGCATCGCCACGTCGGGGCAGATCGACGGCGCCGATCTCGACGTGGCGCGCGAAGGCTACGGCGCGCTCGTGCGCGGGTTCGAGGCCGG
>DATEKK010000065.1:0-6574 GCA_035277485.1 Gemmatimonadaceae bacterium | reverse complement strand
ACCGACGCGCACAACGCGCCACGCGAGCACCCCCATGAGCGGCAACCCAACGAGCACCGTCAGACCGAGTCGGCGAGAGGCACGCATGGCACGGCTCCAGAGTGGAAAGAGACGGCCACTCTCGAGGCACGCGTCGTGCCGAAAACTGTGTTCCGCCTAACTGGTTGTCTAACGCTCACTTGCGCGATCGTACGCGCGTGGCAGCCCTGAGAATTCTCACGACGGTCTCAGAAATTCTTGAGAATGCCGCCGTTGAGCCGAGCTCCGCAATTGGCACTCGTGCGCTCCAGGCCACCCGTGCTTGCGTTAGGACTACTGGCAAGCGCCCATCCTGATGCGGCACGTTCCGCGCTGGTGCCGCTCCCCGCTCCGGCACCAGCCAGGTCGATCAGCTGACCACAACCACGCCACACGCTTGACCGCTAAGGTTACTTGAAAAGTCGGGCTCTCACCTCGTGCGCGCGCTCTCCGCCGCGCGACGAGCAATCCGAAGGCATCTGTGTACTTGTCCGCCGGCAGGTGCGCGAAGGGTGCGAAGAAGCACCCGAAGGCGCTGTCGAGTGGACTTTGTAGTCAGGATTCGAACCAACAGCCATCCGGCTCCCACACGCTCACCAGCGCGCGCCACGAGCGTTAGATTCTGCAGCATGCGGATCTACACGCGCACCGGAGACAAAGGCGAAACAGGATTGTTCGGCGGCGGACGCGTCCCGAAAGACGACGCGCGCGTCGAAGCGTACGGCGAAGTCGACGAGCTGAACGCAGTGTTGGGCCTCGCGCGCTCGATCGAGATGATGCCGCGCATCGATGAAGTGCTGGCACCCATCCAACGCGACCTGTTCAGCCTGGGGGCGCTCCTCGCCACACCGCATCCGGAGAAAGTTCGCGAGCAGCTCGAGAAGGCGCGCATCGACGACGCGCGCATCGCGAGCCTCGAGCGCGCCATCGACGACGGCGAAGCCGAGCTCACGCCGCTCACGGCATTCATTCTTCCAGGCGGCACGCCCAAATCCGCTGCGCTGCACGTGGCGCGCACGGTGTGTCGCCGCGCCGAGCGCCGCGTGATCGCGCTGCGCCGCGACGTGGAGCTGCCGGCCATCGTCGTCATCTACCTCAATCGCCTGTCTGATTTGCTGTTTGTGCTCGCCCGTGTCGCCAACCGGCGCGCCGGCGCGGCGGAGGTGACGTGGTAGCTCGGCGCGAACGCGCCCCCACCGCGCTGCGCCTCCTCGACTGCGACATGCTCGTCGAGCCCGGTCTGTTAGGCACGATCGGCGCCGTCGCCGCGCGCGTCGCGCCGGCCCACCGCTACGTGATCGTCACCGACGACACGGTGGCCGAACACTACGGGACTCGCGTCGTCGATTCGTTCGCCGGCACAGAACCGCTCCTGCTCCGCATCCCGCCCGGCGAGTCGCACAAGACGCGTCTCACCTGGGCCGGCCTGACGGACGAGATGCTCGACGCAGGCTGCGGACGCGACACGACGGTCATTGCGTTAGGCGGCGGGGTCGTGGGCGATCTCGCCGGCTTCGTCGCCGCCACGTTCATGCGCGGCATTCCGTTCGTGCAGGTTCCCACGACGCTCCTCGCGATGATCGACGCGTCCATCGGAGGCAAAACCGGCGTCGATGCGCCCGCGGGGAAAAATCTCGTCGGTGCGTTTCACCAGCCATCCGCGGTCGTCGCCGATCCGCGCGCACTCGCGACGCTCCCCCTGGAGCATCGGCGCGCCGGCGCCGCCGAAGCGATCAAGCACGGCGTGATCACCGACGCGGCGTACTTCGACCGCATCGCCGGCGCGCTCCCCGCCCTGCTCCAGGATCCGGCCGGCGATGCCATGCACGAGCTCATCATCGGGAGCATCACGATCAAGTCCGGCATTGTGTTAGGCGACGAGCGCGAACGCGGCATGCGCAAGATCCTCAACTTCGGCCACACACTCGGCCACGCCATCGAGACCGCGAGCGACTATCGCCTGCTGCACGGCGAAGCCATCGCGATCGGCATGGTGCTCGAGGCATCGCTGGCCGAAATGATCGGCGTCGCCACGGCCGGGACTGCCGCGCGCGTCCGCGATGTCGTCGCGCGCACCGGTCTTCCCGTGACACCGCCCGCAACGTTGTCCCCGGAACGTCTGCTCGCACTCACTCGTACGGATAAGAAAGCGCGGGCCGGCGCAGTGGAATACGCGCTGCCGCTCACCATCGGCACCATGGCCGGCGCCGATACGCAATGGAGCGTGCGCGTCCGCGACGACGATGTCCTCGCGGTGCTGCGCGCCGCAGCGCGCTGACATTTCTCGAGGAGTTGAGCGTGGCACCGCGCGTGTTCGTACTCGCCATCGTCATCAGCATCGTCGGTCTCGCATTCGCCGCGTATTTGCTCGACGTGCCACCCTTGTGGATTGCGATTGCGGTCGCACTCGTTGTGATTCGCGCCGCAATTTCGATCTGGCGCCGCGCGCGCCGCGAGCGAATCCAGGGGCGCTGACGCACGATTTACACGCGGACGCTCACGGTATTCGCTGTTCCATCGGGCCCCCGTTTCCGCGCGCCCAATAACGCATGGGACTCGCAAATCGTTGTGCCCCAATGCAATTACCCTGGGACGACACAACGACCTATCACGGTATGATTCGTGGCTGTTGACCTAACCGGGGGCTCGCGTTATCGTGCGCTCCCCTGGCGGTATCGCGCACGCAAGGCTTCCCGGTTCGTCCACCTTTTTGCGACAGGAAAGGGGCGAGTATGGAGCATGTGGCCGAGAGCAGGTCCAAAGGGTTTTTCCGCTCTTCTCCCTCCACAGCATTCGATCAGTACCTCCAAGACATCCAGAAGCTTCCCCTCATAACCGAACCCGAAGAAGAACGACGTCTCGCGCGTCGCGCGCAAAAAGGTGATGAGCGCGCCGCGGAACGCCTCGTGACCGCCAACCTTCGATTCGTGATTTCGTACGTCAAGAAATATCAGGGGCACGGTCTGGATCTGAGCGAGCTGGTGGCGATTGGGAACGAAGGCCTGCTCAAAGCAGTCAAGAAGTTCGATCCGGACCAGGGCGTGAAATTCATCTCGTACGCCGTCTGGTGGGTCAGGCAAGCCGTCCTGAAAGCCCTCGCCGAACAAACGCGTTCCGTCCGCATTCCCCTCAATCAAAACTCGCAGCTCATCAAGCTCGCTCGCGCCGAAACGGTGCTCGCGCAGGTGCTCAAGCGCGACCCCACCGACGACGAGATCAGCCGTTTGATCGAGGAAACGCCGGAGACCGTGCGCGCGGCGCGGCAGATGTCGGCCACCGAAGTGTCGCTCGACGCGCCCATCGACCGGAGCGACCGCGAAGCGGCTACGTTAGGCGAGCGCTTCGTCGGCGTCGACGGCATCGAGATCGAAGACACCACCGACTTCAAGCTGATGCGCGAGTTCATCGACCGCGCGTTCCGCAAGTACCTCACGCCGCGCGAGCGAAAGATCCTCTACCTGTACTACGGTCTCGAGGAAGGATCGGAAGCCATGACGCTCGAGAAGATCGGCGCCCTCATGGGCGTCACGCGCGAGCGCATCCGGCAGATCCGCGAGCGCGCGTTCGAGAAGCTCCGCGACTCGCCCGATGGCGCCGCGCTCGCCGGATTCTGGAACGCCGCCTGAGGGCACCGGCCGCTTCGCCTAACTGAACACGGCGCGACCTCGCTTGGGGCCGCGCCGTCTGGTTTTCACCCCGCGCGCTCCCTACATTCCGGCTGTGGACGCTCGCTTGCTGCCGTTGTTCCCGCTGCCGGTCGTCCTCTTTCCCGGCACCGCGCGACCGCTGCACATCTTCGAGCCGCGCTACCGGCGCATGCTCGCCGACTGCCTCGATGGCGACCGGCGCTTCGGCCTCATCTTCTGCGCCGACACCGAGCACGAGCGCGCCCTCCCGCCGGGACAGGTCGGCTGCATCGCGCGCATCGAAACCGCCGACGCGCTCCCCGATGGCCGCTCCAACATCATCGTCGCCGGCGAAGACCGATTCGCGCTCGCGCGCTTCGTCGACAGCGACGCGCCGTATCTCCTCGGCGAAGTCGTCGACTACGCCGACGAGCCCGAGCTCGATGTCGAGCTCGACCCGCTCGCCGCGAGCGTGCGCGCCGCATTCGAGCGCCTCGTCCGTGCCGTGCGCGCGATCGCCGATCAGCGCACACCGATTCCGGAGCTGCCGCACGATCCCTCGCGCATCGCGTACCACGTCGCGTCGGTGATCGACACGCCGCTCCCGGCGCGCTACGAGCTGCTGCGGTCGCGATCGGCCATCGCGCGCTTGCGCGCCGTCGCACACATCCTCGAGCAGGCCGTCCCGTCCGTCGAGCGCCGCGCGGCGCGACACCGGCGCGCACGGTCGAACGGAAGCGGGCACGACGCCGCGGGTCACGCGTCGTGACGCGCGCCCAGCTCACAGACGCGCTCCGCGCCATCGTCGGTCCGCGCGGCGTGTTGTCGCGCGCATCCGAGCTGCTTCCACTCAGCGCGGATGGACTGCCCACGTACCGGCTGCCGCCAAGTCTGGCGGTGCTGCCGTCAACTCGTGAGCAGGTGATCGAGGTCGTGCGCCTGCTCGCGCGCGAAGGCGTATCGTTCGTGCCGCGCGGAGCCGGCACGGGTCTCTCCGCGGGAGCCCTCGCCACCGGCGACGCGGTGATCCTGGGCCTCAATCGCCTGACGCGCATCATCTCGATCGACCCGGTGAACCGCCTCGCGGTCGTCGAACCGGGCGCGGTGAACGTCTCGCTCACACGCGCCGCCGCCGCATACGGGCTGCACTACGCGCCCGATCCGTCCAGCCAATCCGCGTGCACGATCGGCGGCAACGTCGCCGAGAACTCCGGCGGACCGCACTGCCTCAAGTACGGCGTCACGCTGAACCACGTCGCCGCGGTCACGGTGCTGCTGCCTAACGGAGAGAGCATAACGTTAGGCAGCGCCGTAGGCGAGACGCCGGGCTACGACCTGCTGGGCGCGTTCGTCGGCTCCGAGGGATGCTTCGGCATCGCGCTCGACGTCACCGTGCGCCTCGTGCCGAATCCGCCGGCCGTCCGCACCATGCTCGCCGACTTCCTGTCCATCGAAGCGGGCGCCCGCGCGACCTCGGCCGTCATCGCGAGCGGCATTCTCCCGGCGGCCATCGAAATGATGGATGGCCCGACGATCCGCGCGGTCGAAGCATCGATCTACGCCGCCGGATATCCTGCCGACGCCGAAGCAGCGCTGCTCATTGAGCTCGATGGTCTCGAGGCCGGCATCGACGACGACGTGCGCCGCGTGCAGGCCATGTGCACGGAAGCCGGCGCGCGCACCGTGCGCATCGCGCGCGATGAAGCGGAGCGCGCGCGACTCTGGCAGGGCCGCAAGAAAGCCTTCGGCGCCATGGGTCGCGTGGCGCCCGCTCTCGTCGTGCAAGATGCCGTCATTCCGCGCACGCGCCTGCCCGATGTGCTGCGCACCATCCACGAGATTGCCGCCCGTTGGAACATCCAGGTGTGCAACGTCTTTCACGCCGGCGACGGCAATCTGCACCCGAACATCGCGTTCGATCCGCACGACGCCGACGCCACCGATCGCGTGCACCACGCGATGCGCGAGATCATGCGCGCGTGCGTCGAGGCAGGCGGCACGATCACGGGTGAACACGGCGTTGGACTCGACAAGCTCGAGTACATGCCGCTCATCTTCTCGCCCGAATCACTGGACGCGCAGTGCCGGCTGCGCGCCGCGTTCGATCCCGAACGCCGGTCGAACCCGGGGAAGGTCGTCCCGGTCCACGCGTGCCGCGAGTGGCTGGCTTCACCGGCGGCACGCGCGCTCGCATGATGCCGGCCGACACCGCCGTGCGCGCGCACACCACGCAGGACGTGGCCGTGTCCGTGCAGGATGCGGCGGCGCGTCGCACGCCGCTGCGCATCGTTGGGCGCGGTCACTGGCTGGATGCCGGGGCGCCCGCGAGTCCGGCGACGCCGCTCGCGCTCGACGCGCTCTCGGGCATCGTCGCCTACACGCCCGGCGACCTCACGCTCACCGCGCGCGCCGGCACGACGCTCGCCGACATCGCCGCGGTCACCGCCGAGCATGGCCAGTGGCTCGCGCTCGACCCGTTCGGCACCGATGACGGTACGATCGGCGCGACGATCGCCACGGCATCGGCGGGACCGCTCGCCCACGCGTTCGGCACGCCGCGCGATGCTGCGTTAGGCCTCGAGGTGGTGACGGGCGACGGCGCGATCATCCGGACGGGCGGCCGGGTCGTGAAGAACGTCGCCGGCTTCGATCTCACGCGCCTCTTCACGGGCTCCTGGGGCACCCTCGGCGTGATCACCGAGGTCACGGTGCGCTTGAGGGCGCGGCCGGAGGTGGACGAGGCATGGGCGATCGCGGTCCCCGACGACGCGATCGGCGCCGCTTGCCGCGCCGCCTTCGGCGCGGCTGCGGCGCCGATCGCCCTCGAGCTGGTGGACGCGCCGCTGGCCGCGGCGCTTGGGTTAGGCGATAACGCGACGATGCTCGTGCGCCTCGCCGGGGCGGCGGCGGCGATGCGGGCGCAGCGCGAC
>DATEKK010000064.1:0-1255 GCA_035277485.1 Gemmatimonadaceae bacterium | reverse complement strand
TGGCTCAACAACCCGCGCAAACCGCTCGAGGCCTCGGGCACGAGCGGCATGAAGGCCGCGCTCAACGGCGTCCCCTCATTGAGCGTGCTCGATGGGTGGTGGTTCGAGGGACACATCGAGGGCGTCACGGGATGGTCGATCGGCGGCACCGCCGATCCCGAGCCCGACGAATCGCGCGAATCGAACGATCTCTACGTGAAGCTCGAGCAGGTCATCCTCCCGCTCTTCTACGGCCTCCCGCTCGGCTACACCCAGGTGATGCGCCACGCGATCGCGCTCAACGGATCGTTCTTCAACACGCAGCGCATGGTGCAGCAATACGTGCGCAACGCGTATTTCCCCACGCAGGGCGAGCCCATTCCCGAAAACGAGGAAGCGGTTCGATCGTAGTTAGGCAGTGCCTGGCTATGACGCCCGTGGAGGGTCTCCTCGCTCTGGGGAACACGGATTTGGCGGATGATGCGGATCGGGCGGATCGTTAGGCGGCGAAGGTGAGGGCTAACGGGAGGCGCGCATGGAGAGCTTCTTCGCTCTGTTGTGAACAACAGAGCGAGGAAGCCTTCCACGCGCACCGCGGTCAGCCCTAGCGCGAACTCGAGAGGAGCCAGACCGTCACTTCATCGTTCCCGACGTTCCCCGAGGACACGGTTTTTTGACGGTGCACGGTGTTCTCCCTCGCCGCCTAACGATCCGCTCGATCCGTATCATCCGCCAAATCCGTGTTCCCCAGAGCGAGGAGACCCACCACGGGCCCGTACCACCACCGCGACCTCGGCTCCGCCCCACGCGAGTCCGAAGGCAACCGCCACGCTGAGCGCGACGAGCACCGCACCGGGCAGGTGCACGATGCCGCCGACTTCGTTGGCCAGCTTGCCTAACGGAGCGGTGAGCGCCGTCCACGCGAGAATGCCGCCCCACGCGGCACCGGCCGCGCACGCCAACATCAGTGGCGTGAATACCCGCGGCGCCGCGAGCACCATCAACGCGGCCACCACCGGAATGATGGGCCACGGCGCCACCCACGTCGCGAGCGCGAACATGCACGCGGCCAACACGAACCGTTTCGTGTCGCGCATCAGCGTCGCTCCGGCGAAAGCGTGAGCGACGGACTTGTTGGTGGACTCGCCAACTCTAGCGAGTCGAGCGGAAAGTAGAGCGCGTCCAGCGTACCCGTGCGCCACGGACGCAGCATGTTGTCGTACCGCGCGCTCGCCGGATTACCTGATTCGCCGCCGGGCAGCGTGCCCCAGCCGTG
>DATEKK010000063.1:0-22831 GCA_035277485.1 Gemmatimonadaceae bacterium | reverse complement strand
GAACAGGTCCAATCGTTAGGCGCACAGTTCGTCGAGCTCGATGTGAGCGAGCACGAAGCACAGGACTCGGGCGGCTACGCCAAAGAGCTCGCGGCCGAGCACATCGCGCGCGAAAAGCAGCTCATCCACGACCACGCGGCCAAAGCGGACGCGGTCATCACCACGGCGCTCGTGCCCGGACGCCGCGCCCCAGTGCTCTTGAGCGCCGACACCGTGCGGGCCATGCGCGCCGGTTCGGCGATCGTCGACTTAGCAGCCGAACAAGGCGGGAACTGCGAGCTGAGCCAGCCGGGCAAGACGGTGGTCGAGCACGGCGTCAGCATTCTCGCTCCGTTAGACCTGCCCAGCCAGCTGGCATACGACGCGAGCGCCATGTATGCACGCAACGTCGCGGCCCTGCTCGCGCATTTCGCCCCAAAAGGAACGATTACGATGGATTTCAACGACGAGATCACGAAGGCGGTGGTGATCGCGGCGCAAGGCGAGATGCGCCTGGCGCCGCCGCCGGGCTCGGCCGCGCCGCCGGTGCCGGTGCCGAACCGTCCGTCGGGAGCGCGCGTATGACGCGCGAGCTCGTCCTCTCGATCTACGTCGTCATCCTCGCCGTCTTCACCGGGTACGAAGTCATCTCCCGCGTACCGTCCATTCTCCATACGCCGCTCATGTCGGCCACCAACGCCATCCATGGCATCGTTCTGTTAGGCGCGATGCTCGTGTTGGGCGCGGCCGACACACCCGTGCTCCACGTCCTCGGCTTCATCGCGGTCGTGTTGGGCGCGGCCAACGTCTTCGGCGGGTTCGTCGTCACCGACCGCATGCTCGAAATGTTCAAGAAGAAGCCGGAGGAACGGAAGTGATCCTCGACACGAGAGCGAGCATCATCGCTGTCGCCTACATCGTCGCTGCCATCCTCCTCATCTTCGGCCTCCGCAAACTCAGCTCCCCCGCCACCGCCCGCTCGGGCAACATGCTCGCGGCGGCCGGCGTGTTCCTGGCGCTCGGGATCACGCTGCTCGACCGGTCGATCGTGTCGTACTGGGAGCTGGCGTTGGGCATCATCATCGGCGGCGCGGTCGGCGTCATCGCGGCCCGCAAAGTCCAGATGACCGCAATGCCGCAGATGGTCGGCCTGCTCAACGGGTTAGGCGGCGGCACGGCCGCGCTCGTGTCGCTCTCCGAGTATCTGCGGCTCGCGATGGCCGCACCGGTGCGCGGCGGCGAAGCCGTCAGCGTCGTGTTGGGCACGGCGATCGGATCGGTCTCCTTCACCGGCAGCGTCGTCGCCTTCGCCAAGCTGCAGGAGCTGCTCTCGAGCAAACCGTTCCAATTCCCGCTGCAACGGGCCTTCAACGCCCTGCTCCTCCTCGTCATCCTCGCACTCGGCGCCACCATGGTGGTGGGCGGCGATACGGCGACCACGCCGTGGATCGTGTTCGCGGTGGCTCTCGCGTTAGGCGCGCTGCTCGTGCTGCCCATCGGCGGCGGCGACATGCCGGTGGTGATCGCGACGCTGAACGCGCTCACCGGCATCGCGGCGGCGTTCACCGGTCTCGTGCTGCACAACCAGATCCTGGTGGTGGCGGGCATTCTGGTGGGCGCGTCGGGCACCCTGCTCACGCTGCTCATGGGCAAGGCGATGAACCGCTCGTTAGGCAACGTGTTCTTCGGCGGGTTCGGGGCGACGGCAGCCGCCGCCGGCGGCCCAGCCGGGAGCGCGGTGACCAAGACCGTCCGCCAGACCAGCGCCGAGGACACGGCGATCGCGCTCGCGTACGCGCGGAAGGTGGTGATCGTGCCCGGCTATGGCCTCGCCGTCGCCGAGGGACAGCACGCGGTGCGCGAGCTGGCGCAGGAGCTCGAGAAGCGCGGCGTCGATGTGAAGTTCGCGATCCATCCCGTGGCCGGGCGCATGCCGGGCCACATGAACGTGCTCTTGGCCGAGGCGAACATCCCGTACGACGAGCTGGTCGAGATGGATCAGATCAACGGCGACTTCGACAGCACGGATGTGGTACTCGTGGTGGGCGCAAACGACGTCGTGAACCCAGCCGCGCGCGAGGATCCGGCGAGTCCGATCTATGGGATGCCCATTCTCGACGTCGACAAAGCGCGCAACGTGATCGTGCTCAAGCGCAGCATGGGCACCGGCTTCGCGGGCATCGACAACGCGCTCTTCTATCGTGATCGCACGCGCATGCTGTTCGGCGACGCGAAAAAGTCGCTCACGTCGTTAGTCGAAGCGCTCAAGACCGTGTGACCACCGAAGGCTCACCTTGTCCGGGGCTCACGGCGTCTGCTCGTTGAACTCGTAGCGGATCGCCGCGATGCTTTGCGTAGGCAGGCTGAAGTCGACGGTTGCACCACCGGTGCTCGCCAACTTCCCGGTCGCCACCGCCAATACCTTCTCGAACTGGCAGCTGAGTGCCGGCGGAATGAAAATCCCAGGCGGCAGGGCCGAGGCAAAGGACGCACACGCGCCGTGCAGATCGGACGGTGTTGCCGCTCCTGCCACCGCTGCCGAGAAGAGGCTATCGGGCGCCGTGAGCTGCGCGAAGACGCTGTCCCGCGTGAACTCGAGCGAGATGATGGTATCGGCGTCATTGCCATGCCACGCCGATACAATGAGATCGGAGTCCACGGGCGTGCCGTCGAGATCGACGATTTCGTATCGCGCCACGACCGAATACGTGGCGATGCCTCCGCCTAACTCGACGTTCGTGTGCCCAACGGCCGCGCCCTCCGCCAGCTGGATCACGATGTCCGAGAGTTGGTCGGCGTGTGCCGGCGACGCCGTGACACTGAGCGAGTCGAAGTGCGCGATGAGCTGCGCGTTGTGGCTCGTGGTCGGAGCGGTCGACAAGGAATCGCCGCACGCGGCGGCCGCCGCGGCGGCGGCCGCGAGACCCAGCACCCCGCTCGCGCGCCGCACGGCGCCGGCCGCCAGATGCCTGACGCGATGCCCGGTCACGGGACGGGCGGCTGGAGATTCACCTCGAGCCGGATGCCGGCCACCGACTGGCTCGGCAGCGCGAACGTGCTCCCGGCGACGGACTCGGCGTCGAACGCGACCGTCGCGCTCTGGCGCTGACACGTGACCGGCGTGGGCGCCGAGACCTCCGGCGGCGTCACCGACAGAAACGACTGACACGCGGCGCCGGGTGCGCCTAACGCGAGCGCCGGGGTGCCGGGTCCGACGAATTCGCCCGATCCGGCCGGCGTACCGACGAGGACGGCCACGAATCCGGCGCTCGCGTTGAACAACACGATGCTGTCTGTTCCGTCGCCCTTCCAGGCCGCGACGGTGTACTGCGAATCGACCGGCGCGCCCTGCGTGTCGAGCACCTGGAGCTCGGCGACCATGTGGTATGGCTCTGCGGCGCCGTTCACAATCACGGTTCCGGTCGCGATGGGCGCGCCCTCGGCCAGGATCTGCGCAATGTCCAACATCGCGCTGGACCGCTCCGGATCGGCCGTTTGGTTGTGCAGCGAGTCGAATCGAAGAATGAGTTGCGCATTCTGGCTCGTGGTGGGTCCGGTTGCCGAGTCGCTCGAACACGCCGCAGCGGTCAACGTGGCGATGGCGAGCAGAACAATCAAGCGCGTGCGAGGGAAACGAACGACGGTCATTGGGCACCTCCCAAGCTGGCAAGCTGATCCGTTGGGCACTGGGACCGCTGACGCGCGGCGTTAGCCAGCGCGGCGGGTTTGGTGTCCAATCCGATGCGCGCACGGGTGGTTCCGCGCGCGATCGGCCTAGTAAATCAACGAAAGCAAATCGGACTCTGACACGCCGCTCACAAAGGTGCCCGCCTCGCAGCGTCCGAGCGCCGCGGCGAGGTCGTCGCGGCGGTAGCGGACTCCCGTTAGGCAGCGCTCGAGATCCGCGAGCTCGCGGCTGGAAAAGAAATCGCCGAAGAATTTCGCCGTCTTGATGAACCCGTCGTCGACGAACAGGCGCACGTCGACTTCGCCGCTCGGGAATCGACGCGTTCGCTGGAGATTGAAGGGCGGCGACTCGCCGTAGTTCCAGTCCCACGTGCGGTACTTGGTGTTGGCCAGCTCGTCGATGCGCGCAAGATCGTCCGCCGAGAAGTGGTGCGTCGGCACCGGGCCGCCACCCCGAAAGAGGTGCGCGAGGAGCGCGGCGCGAAACTCGGCCATGGGGAGCGGCGCCGGCAGAAACTCGCTGATGTTCGCGACCCGGCTCCGCACGGACTGGATGCCCTTCGACTCGATCTTGCCCGGCTTCGGTTTGAGCGCGCGCGAGACATCGTCCAGATTCGAGTCGAGCAGCAGCGTGCCGTGGCTGAACATGCGCTCGCCGCGCACCACCTGCGCGTTGCCCGATACCTTGCGCCCCTCGACCACGATGTCGTTGCGCCCCGTGCGCTCGGCCGGCACGCCTAACGAGCGCAGCGCCTCGACGACGGGGCCGGTGAACTCCGCGTAATTGTTGAAGCGCTGCGGCGTGTAGCGGGTGATGAAGCTGAAGCTCAGGTTGCCGAGGTCGTGATACACGGCGCCGCCGCCCGAAATGCGGCGCACGACGGTGATGCCGCGCGCGTCCACGAAGTCGGCGTCGATTTCCTCGATGGTATTCTGGTGCTTGCCGATGATGATCGACGGCCGGTTGACGTAGAACAGCACGTAGCTCTCCGACAGATCGAGCGTGAGGAGCGCGTGCTCTTCGAGCGCCAGATTGCGTGCCGGGTCGGTGCCGCCGCCGTCGTCGAGAAGGAGCACCGCGTCGTTAGGCCGCGGGTGGCCACTCGCCGTCGGCGGCGAGGCGGCCGACGAAGAACTCGCCGAACTCCGCGTAGCGCGCGGACGTTTCGTCGAAGCGCATCTCGGTGACCAGCTTCTTGAAGTCGAGCGGGTCGCGCGCAAAAAGCGTGACGCCCCATTCCCAGGCATCGAGCCCGATGGCGCCGGTGATCACCTGCACGACGCGACCCGCGTAGCGCCGGCCGACCATCCCATGCGCGGTCATGAGCCGGCTCCGCTCCTCGAGCGACAGCTCGTACCAGTTCTGGCCCGGCTCGCGCCGCTTCGACATGGGATAGAAGCAGACATACGGCATGTCCGGCATGCGTTGCGGATACAGCCGCCGCTGCACGTGCGCACCCGCGAGCTCGGCGGCGCTCCGTTGGGCGAGCGCCTCGCGGTACGCATCATCGCCCACTGCTCCGCCCCGCTCCTCGGCTTCCTTGGCGAGGCGCGCCGAGATGTGGTAAAGGCCCGCCTCGGCGATGCTCAAGAAGGAATAGACGAGCGTCGACCCGTCGACGAATGACTCGCTGCCTAACCGGCGCTGCGCCTGTCCGATGGCATCGAGTGTCGGCCGGAAGTGGATGATCATCACGTCGCCGCGTGATCCGATGAGCGGCGCCGCAGCTGTCCAACCGCCGTCGGCCGGGCACGCGAGCTCGGCGAGCGCTCGCGACATCGCGTTGCAAGCCACGGCATCAGTGAGGATCGCGGCCGGGACGCGAAGGATCTGGTGGAGGGCGTACCAGCCCTCGAGGGTTTCGGGCGCGTAATTCACGGTCGTAATTTACCCAATTGGCCAGCGCGGCGGCGGCCTCGAGCTCAGGAATTGCCGACACGGGCACCGGCCGCCGGGTCGACCTGAGTGCCGCAAGCAACGGTTCGACCCGCAGTACGAGTGTCTGAACCGGCCCAAGGTCGAGCAAATCCGCGCTGTCGCAAAGCGCCGAGTAATCGGCCGCCTGTCGCAGGACGATCTCACCGTGGCACGTTGCGAGGGCAAGTACCGGTGAATCGGCAATGATTTGCGTGTCGATAACGAATGGAAACTTGTCTGAGACGTTGAGCGGCCGGGCATTCCAGTGCCCGAGCAACGTGGCAAGTCGGCCGATAACGGCGACCTCCGGCGCGTAGCACGCTTCCAGTTGTGGTCGGTCGCGCACTGCTCCTCTGGCCGCGGCTGCGACGTCGCCGACCACGACATGCGGGATACACGCGGCCGCCAGGTCACGAAGCATCGCCATGACAGGCTCGCCTAACAGAGCCACGCGTGTAGCCGCCGACTTGGTGGCGAGGACGCGCAAACGACTGACCTTGGCGCCGCTGGCCGCTGCACCGAGAAGAGTACCCGAAAGCGTTCGGCCTGCGAGTGAACGCTGCCAGCGGCGTGGACCCTTACAAAGCCGTCCGTCGAGGAGCGCGGCAGCCAGCGCGAGATCGAATCGCGCGTGATAGCGTGGCATGTCGATGACAAGCCCGAGCGCGCCATCGCCGCTCGCGCCAATCGTCGTCGGAGGCGATCGCGGATCGAGCTGCAACGCCGCCGTTGCAAGCTCGCCGGCGCGTTGAAGGCTGATGTCGAACGCCTGTGACACGGTGCGAACGAGCCGGAGCCAGCGCGCCTCCGTTTCGGTGCGAACACAGCGCCGAGACAGGATGCGTCTGGCGTTATCCACCCATTTTTCGGTGGCGCCGGCGGCGGAGGCGAACTGCCTTTTGGAGAGCATCATGTAGTACCTGCCTACTTTGTAGGCAGGTACTATATGATGGCTCCGCAAATAGGATCGTACCGTTTCGACGCGCGCAAAGCATTTCCGCTCCTGGCGGCATCAGAGAGAAGGCACCTACTTTGTAGGCAGCTACCATCTGATGCGCCCCGCACGGCTGATGCTATCCGCGCCGCGGCGTGATCCCGCTCGTGGCAAGCGACCGGCGCGCCTGCCGCGACCGAAGATTCCACTCGTACCAGCGAGAGCCGCCGAGCGCCCGGGGATCGCTGTATCGTTGCTGCAGGAGAGCGCGCACTCTACCCGCCGTGCCCTCCGGAAGGTTAGGCAACGCCTGTACAATCGTGGGGACAGCGTTCGCCGAGAGGCCCTGCACCAGGTACGGCTCATCGAGCCGGCCGGTCGAGGTAAAGCGCGCGATGTTCTGGCGCGCGATCCAGGCCTCATGGTTCCAGCAGCACAGCGCGACCACCGACGCCACGCCTAACAACGACACCCGGCGCACGAGACGCTTGACATCCACGTGCGACCAGATCTCGATGCCCAACGCGACCAGCGCAAGCGAGACGCCGATCATGTACACGCGCGCATAGAGGCGCGCCGCCGTGTACCCGTACGCCGACTCATAGAGCGACACGCGGCGATACGCCGAGTCGAGCAAGAGCTGCACGAGGAAGATCAGCGCCAGCGCCGCATATCGCGCCCGCGCTTCGCCTTCCCCGCGCTCGGCGTGTTGGTCGAGCCAGACCACGAGCATGCTGGCCACCGTCGCCGCCACGGTCAGCTCGCCGAATCCGCGCCGCGCATACTCGGCGTAGGTCACACCGCTGCCCGCTACCGCCGGCATATTGCCGAAGAAATACGACACCTGCAAACCCAGGAACAGCGCGAACAGGCCGTTGACGGCCATGAGGACGACGAAGCGCTCGGTTTCGCCTAACGTGAGGTGCGTGGCCGCCTCCGGCGCCTGCGCATCGGGCTTCTGGCGGAGCGCGATGCCATAGGCGCCGAGCGTGAGCACCGTGAGCATCACGAAGAAGATGATGCGCGGAACGGCGAGCATGTCCTGGCCCAACGCGAACATTTCGTCGCGCAGGCGCGCGAGCACCGGGTCGGCGGCCGAGAGCAGCAGCGCGAGCACGCAGACCACGGGTACGGCCAGCACCGCGCCGCGCAGCACGGGCGGCACGCCGCGGCCCGCGCGCGGCAAGCTCGCGAGCTCGCCCACTCGGAGCGCGGCCTCGCGGATGGTCCGGAAACCGCCCAGCACCGGCGTCAGCACGAACGACACGATGCCGAGCGACTCCGCGGACACGCCCTCGGCGAGCGCCATCGCGAGCGCGAGCAGCACCGCGACTCCCACCAGGATGACCGGCCAGAACACCATGTCCGCGGTGATGGCCGTGCACGCGGCGAGCGCGCACGCCGCGACGAGGACCGTGGCGAGCGGCAGCCCGACGCGGCCCCGCGCGCGGCGGATGGTCCAGACCATGCCTAACGAAGCAGCGGCCGTCCAGATCGCCCAGTTGAGCGCCGGCGGCGAGTCGAAGCACATCCACGCGCCTAACGCGGCGACCACGAGCGCCGGCGGCCAGACGATGGCGGCGCTGCGCGCGACGGCGGCCATGGATTCCGGCTCGGGCACGGATGCGACCGGTCGACCGGGCGCCGTGAACGACGAAGCAGTCTGTGTCGCCGGAGATGGAGTCGTCATTGTCACACCGCCCGCGCCGCTGGCGCCTGAACGGGTTGCGCCACGAGTCCGCCAAAACGGCGCTCCCGGGCGTGAAAATCGGTGACTGCGGCGGCCAGATCGCCGGCGGTGAACGCGGGCCACATGATGTCGCTGAACCAGAGCTCGGCGTACGCGCACTCCCAGAGGAGGAAGTCGCTCAACCGGCGCTCGCCGCCCGTGCGGATGAGCAGGTCGACATCGGGCGCGGCGCCGCCGGGGCCGTACGCGGTGCCTAACGCAAGGCTCAGCGCGTCCTCGGTCACCGTCGCTGCGCCGGTCCGCGAGGCCACCATCGCCGCCCGTGCGAGCGCGTCGCGCGACGAGTAGTCGATCGCGAGGCGCAGGTGTAGCGTGGTCCCGGTCGCGGTCGCGTCCTCGGCTGCGTTGATCGCGGAGAGCACCGGAAGCTCCAGCCGGTCGCGCCGGCCGATCACCGTGAGCTTCACGCCGTTCCGCACGAGTCGCCGCGTTTCGCCGCGCAGATATGTACGGAACAGTCGCATGAGCGCGGCCACCTCGCGCTCGGGCCGGCGCCAGTTGTCGGAGCTGAACGCGTACAGCGTGAGCGTACGAATGCCCAGATCCGGTGCGGCCTCGACGATCGCGCGAACAGTCTCGGCGCCGCGGCGATGGCCGGCCGATCGCGGGAGGCCGCGGGCGACGGCCCACCGGCCGTTGCCGTCCATGATGATGCCGACGTGGAGGCCGGGAGGAATCGACGTAATCAAAGTGCTTGGTCTCATAAAGTAAATGGAGAAAAAAAATTCAGCGCTGCAACGTGTCGCGCGTCGCCCGGATGAGCGCTTCCATGTGATCCAGATACCGCTGCAAGGCCTTGCGCCCCGCCGCCGTTAGGCGGTACTCGGTGCGCGGCCGCCGATCCTCGAACCGCTTGGTCACCGTCACGTAGTCCGCGTCCTCGAGCTTGCGGGCGTGCACGCTCAGGTTGCCGTCCGTCGTCCGGAGCAGCGACTTGAGCTCGTTGAACGTGAGCGACTCCTCGGCCGCGAGCGCGCTCACGATGCCCAACCGCATCCGGTGATGGATGAGCGCGTCGAGCGCGCGCGACTCCTCGGACGCCGCGGGCGGCCCGTCCGCGCGCACAGCGCCTAACGCACGGCCGCGCGGTGCCTCGCCCCCCGGATCCGACCGGCGGCGGCGAGCCGTATTGGAATCAGCCACCGTACCTCCTGGCGATGATCACGCCGAACACAATGTGCAGCGCGCCGAACCCGGCGATGAGCAGCCACGCGCTCCACGCCACCGGCAACACCAGCGCCGCGGCGCCCAACAACATGAAGCACGCGCCCATCACGGGCACGGCGCGCACCGAAAACGTCCCGCCCGTCATCACGCCCGCGCCGTACAACAGCAACCACAGCCCCGGCAGCGCATCCATGAGGCCTAACCGCGACGCCACCGCGGTGATGATCGCGCCGGCCACGATCGGCGGCGCGAACCCGAACACGAACTTGCGCAAGGGCGGCGACACCACCGGCATCTTCGCCACCCGCGCCTTCCATGCCGAGGCCGCGAGGCCGATCACGATCGACAGCCCGGCCTCGCCGATCCAGATGCCTAACCATCTCCCCGCGCCCGGCGGCCCCTGCGCCGCGAGCCCCGCCCCGACCGCCGTGACGCCGATCGCCACCTCGCCCCACCCGGAGACGGCGGTGAACGAGGATGCGCTCTCCATGGTCTCGCGGATGAACCGCAGGTCATCGATCGCGCGATCGTGGAGGGCAAGCGGCATGTCCGGAATGTACGGCGCGTCGCTCATATGTCAAGTACTTTGCAATATAAAGTGTAAACGGCCGGCGGCAATACGACGTAACCGCCGGCATCTGTTTCCCTACTATACTATAGTCTGACTCCCGGCACCCCCGCCTTCTCAGCCACCGCGTTGAACGCCGCGACGTCCGTCTTCACCAGCGCATCGTACTTCGCCTGGTACGCCGCCAGATCTTTCTTCATGATTGCCAACTCATCCTTCAACGGGTCGCTCGGCGACTGGTCGTACAAGAACTGCACGCCGAACCCGACGCCCACCAACTGATCGTAGAACGTCTGCAGATAGTGGATGTCGTCCTCCGGCGCTTCGCGCTGGAGCTTCGGGTTGTACATCGTGTCCATGAGCGCCTTGGCCTTGTCGTCGAGCTCGTGCGCGGCGTGGAGCACGGTCGTGTCCGCCACCACTCCGTTAGGCGCGAGCGCCGTCGCCGTGGAATCGACGTTCCCCAACTGGCGGCGCAGGCTGTGCAGCCCGTTCAAGATCGCGTTGGCCGACGACACGTCGTCGCGCAGCGCCAGCGCCGTGGTCAACTGCTCGCGCGCCGCCGCGGTGTCGTAGGCGAGGTGCGGGTCCGATCGCACGTCGATCGTGCGCCGTTCGGTCTGACCGTTCGCCGTGATGAGTGCGGTGTACGTGCCGGGCAACACATCGGGACCGGGGAATCCGTCGTCGCTCCCCGCGCCCGGCGGCGGCGGCGGCGCGATGGCTAACTTGGTTGGGCCCTTGTAGCTCAAGCGCCACTCGAATCGGTTCACGCCGGCCTTGGCGCCGCCGTCGCCGGTGTACACCGTGTCGTTCTGCGCGTTCACGATCGCAATGCGCACGGCGCCCTCGTGCCGGAATTTCTGCGCGGCCGTCGGCTCGAGCTTCTTCGCCAGCCAATACTGGATCACCGCCGCGCGTGGCGTGCTCGGCGCGTGGAACGCCGAGGCCGATGCGCCGCCGTACTCGTTGGCATGCCAGAGCGTGGCCTGTTGCACGTCGAACACGTGGAACTTGGACGACGCAATCTGCGGCGTGAGCGCCTCCAGCGGTGCTAAGTCATCGAGCACGAACAGGCCGCGTCCGTGCGTGGAGATCGCCACCGACCGCGTGTGCTTCACGAACAGGATGTCGAACACGGCCGCCGTCGGGAATGCACTCGACATGGTCTTCCACGTCTCACCGGCGTCGCGCGAGTACCAGAGACCGTTGTCGGTGCCTAACAGAAGGAAGCCCTTCTGCGCCGGGTCCTCGCGCACCACGTGGGCCGCGTACGCCGGCAGCCCGCGCGAGATGGCGGTCCAGCTCGCGCCGTAATTGGTGGTCTTGAACACGTACGGCGTGTCGTCGCCGAACTCGTGGTAGTCGAGCGTGATGTAGGCGGTGCCCGCGTCGAACGGCGACACGCCCACCTGGTACACGCGGCCTTCGTCGGGCAGGCCCTTCACTTTGGGCCTGACGTTGGTCCACGTCTTCCCGCCGTCCCTGGTCACCTGGACGTTGCCGTCGTCGGTGCCTAACCAGATGACGTTGCTGTCCGTCGGCGCGAGCGTGATGCTGAGGATCGTGTTGTACGTCTCGGCCCCGGAGATGTCGTACTCGACCTTGCCGCCGCTCGTGATCTGCTTGCTCTTCTCGTTGCGCGTGACGTCGGGGCTGATCTCCGACCAGTGCGCACCGCCATCGGTGCTCTTGAACAGCACGTTGCCGCCCAGGAACACCTCGTTTGCGTTAGTCGCCGAGATGGCGATGGGCGAGGTCCAGTTGAAGCGGTACGTGAGGTCGGCCGGCGGCGTGCCTTCGACGCCCGGGATGTATGGGCGGATGAGCCGCGACACGCCCGTCTTGAGATCGAGCCGCGTCACGAATCCGTTCTGCGAGTCGACGTAAATGATGTTCGAATCGCTCGGCGCCGGCACCGCGTATTCGCCGTCGCCTCCGGTCACCGTGTACCACTCGGCGCCGCTGCCGTCGCCTTCGACTTGGTTGTTCGAGGGACCGCACCACGCGTTGTTGTCCTGCAACCCGCCGCAGAGACGGAACGGCTGCCGTGAGTCGGCCGCGACCATGTAAAACTGACCAATTGGAAGGTTGTTCAGATATCGCCAGTTGGCGCCGGCATCGTGACTCACGTACACGCCGCCGTCGTTGCCCTGGATCATGCGATTCGCGTTCGTGGGATCGATCCAGAGCGCGTGGTGGTCGGGGTGCACCTGGTTGCCGTCGAGCTCGTGCGCCGTATGTCCGCCGTCGCGGCTTTCCATGAGCTGGAACGACGAGAAGTACACGCGCCGGTCATCGGTCGGCGACACATCGATGCGCGAGAAATAGAACGGCCTAACGTCGAGCGCGTGATTGCCGCTCACGGACGACCAGTGGTCGCCCAGGTCGTGTGTCTCCCACAGCAGGCCGGACTTGGCCTCGACGATCGCGTACACGTGCGTCGGGTCGGACCTGGAGGTCCCTAACGCAATGCGCCCGTACGGTCCCTCGGGCAATCCCTCGTGCAGGCGCGTCCAGGTGTCGCCGCCGTCGGTGGAGCGCCAGATGCCGCTGCCCTTGCCGCCGTTCTCGAGATTCCACGGGAAGCGCCGCACCTGCCACATGCCGGCGAGCAGCACGCTGGGATTGCCCGGTTCCATCACCAGGTCGCTCGTGCCGGTCGTGTCGTTCACGAACAGCACCTTCTTCCAGGTGTGGCCGCCGTCGGTAGTGCGGAACACGCCGCGCTCTGCGTTAGGCTTCCACGCGTTGCCGACGGCCGCGACGAACACGCGGTCGGTGTTCGTCGGATCGATCACGATGCGCGAGATCTGCCCGACGTCCTTGAGCCCCATGAAGTGCCAGCTCTGGCCGGCGTCGGTCGAGAGGTAGACGCCGTGTCCGTTGATGACGTCGTTGCGGATGTTGCCCTCGCCGGTGCCCACCCAGACGATGTTCGGATTGTTGGGCGCGAGCGCGATCGCGCCGATCGACGCTTCGGGCTGTTTCTCGAAGACCGCCTTCCATGAGATGCCGCCGTCGGTGGTCTTGAACACGCCGCCGCCGCTTGGGCCCACGTAGTACACGTTCGGCTCGCCCGGCACGCCCACGACGGCGGCAACGCGACCGCCCGCGACGGTCGGCCCGATGTTGCGGATGCCGAGCCAGGAGAGCGAGTCGATGCTCGCCGCCGCTGTGGTGTCGGCCGAGGTGCTCGTGTCGGTCTTCTGCTTCGCCTGCGCGGCGAGTGGCAGGGCCGCGAGGGCAAAGGCGGCGAAGAGTACGAGAGGGGAGCGCACGACGAGCGGACGTGGTATGTGCATGAGCGATTGTTCTGGGTTGGTTGAACGCGAGAGTGGCCGGCACCCGGCGCGAGGCCAAGAAAGTACGGCGTGCGCCGGAAGTCGGCCACTACGCACAAGGACGGGCGATGTGGTTCGCGGGGGCATCACATAGTAGTAGCTGCCTACAAAGTAGGCACCTTCTCCATGATGCTCTCCGAAAGGCAGTTCCCGCCGGCGGTCGGAGCACCATGATTTGGGTGGGTGCTGACGGGCTCAGCAATGTCAGAGAACGGTCATCTTCCCTATGGCGGACTCCTCGCGAAATTCTGCCATAAGGTTATCTTGGTGCGCCGAGTCTGGTGAACATCCCTTTCCGCGGGGCGAAGGGGTCCTGCGGTACGGCAGACCACACCTCTGCTTTGATGCAGGAGTCCGAGGAAAAGGTGGCAGCATGACAATGGTGCTCGTGATCGAAGAGGATCGCACGGCATCCGATTGGCTGGTGAGGACGCTGGAGACGGGAGGACATTCGGTCGAGGCTGCCGGAAGCGTCGAGACCGCGATGGATCGCGTGCGCTCGCTTCCGCGCACGGATCTCGTGGTGGTCGATCTCGCGTTGCCGAGGACGTCGGGCTTTCAGTTTCTGCGCGAGCTGCGCGAGGATCACAACGAGGTCCCGGTGATCGCCTTGAGCACGGAGTGGCGCGAGGCGGACCGGGTGCAGGCGTTTCGGTTAGGCGCGGACCAGCACGCGGTGCGGCCGATCGGCGCGCCCGAGCTGTTGGCGCGGGTGGATGGGCTCATCGAGCGGACGCGCGCGCGGCGCGCGAACGAGCACAGTTCCCAGACGTTTCGCGTGACGTATCGCTTTGGCGACGTCGAGGTGAACGCGGCGACGCGCGAAGTGCGGCGCTCGGGAGCGCCGGTGCAACTGGCACCGCTCGAGATGGAGCTGTTGCTGGCGCTCATCCGACGGGATGGCGCGGCCGCGGCACGCGTCGAGCTATTCAAGGAAGTGTGGGGCTACGAGTCCGATGTGGTGAGCCGGACGCTCGACACGCACGTCGCCAATCTGCGCGGGAAGCTGGAGCGCGACCCCGCGGTGCCGCGGCACATTTTGACCGTGCGCAAGACGGGATACCGGCTGCAGGCCTAACGGTAGTGGCGGTCCTCCTTTGCCCGGCGACGATGCCGCGGAGGTCATATGGCTGGCTCGGTGAGGCGCGTGGCGGGCGCGTTAGGCGCCGCGCTCGTGTGCGCGTGCTCGGCGCATCCCGCGCCCAAGACGGGCGTGGCGTCGTCGGGCATCCGCACCGACAACGGGGTGACGATTCTCACCGAGGAGGAGCTGCAGAAGCAGAGCCGGTCGCTGCTCGACGTGATGAAGGCGCGGATCCCGTCGATCACGGTCATCGATGACACGCCGTGTCCTGATGTCTACCTGCGCGGGCGCTCGACGATCGCCACGTCGTCCAGCCCGGCGATCTACGTGGACGGTGAGCGCGCGAACAACACGTGCGTGCTGGACATGATGAACGTCATGGACATGGAGCGCGTCGAGATCTATCCGAACGGCCTGCCGCGCAGCGGATACCAGAGCAGTCCGTACGGCGTGATCCTCATCTTCATGAAAACGAAGGGCTGACAAACCAAGGGGAAGCGCGCTGGCGCGTGGGCCAGCGCGCGATTCCCTCGCCTTAGGTTCCCGTCGGTTCGTTGCACGCGCCGGTGTGCGTCGGTGCAGCCGTGGGATTCGAGTCCCACCACATGCGCGTGGCAAAGTTGTCCGGCCCACCCATCTGCGCGAGCGCGGAGTTCACGTTGGCCGCATTCACCGAGTACTCGGTCTGTGAGTACTCGAAGCGGCGGGGGACGAAGTTCACGATTGCGTTAGGCCCGGCGTGCAGCGTGACCGGTTGGCACGTGCGGCGCCACTCCGCCCAGGCCTGCGTCCCGTCGCCGAACAGCGCGACGTATTTCTGGATCGCGATCTCGTCGAGTCCCGACAGGCCGGCGGTGTACGCCACACCCGCCTGCCCCTCGAACGCCGTAATCGCACCGGCGTTCGTCACGCCCCACTGCTCCATTGAGGCCTCGATGCCGGCGTAGTAGTCCGTCGCCGCTTCGGCCGGCGAGAGGCCACCCAAGCTGCGCTCGGCGGCTTCGGCCTTGATGAAACTCACCTCGGCGAACGTCATGAGATACGTCGGCAGGTGCAGGCCCGAGCCGTCGCCGAACGTGCCGTACGATGTGGCGCCGGGATAGAAGATCACGCCCGGACGCGAGGCGACGTTGAACCACGTGCCGGCCGTGTCGGCGTTCAAGCCGTTAGGCATCCCGCCGAAGCCGTTCGGGTAAATGGTGGAGTCGAGCACCGGTTGCGCGTAGACCGGCACCCGCGGGTCGTTGAACGGCACCATCTCGTTCATGAGCGTTTTCGACATCCGGTGATCGTCGCGCGTCTTGAAGTTGTCGGCCCACGGATTGTCGTACACGCCGTCGCCCGGCCACGGCATCTTCGCATCGTCGTCGTTGCTCGTGAACACGCCGGCCGGGTCGGTGAAGGCGGCCGCAAGCTGCGTGCTCGCCGTACCTGGATCGACGTTGACGATGCGCAACGCCAAACGCGCGCGGAGCGAATTCGCGAACTTCGCCCATTCCGTCAGGTTGCCGCCGTAGATCGGATCGGCACCACCGAGGCCGACCGAGTCGGTCGACTCCATGGCGCTCGCCGCGTCCGCGAGGCGCGAGAAGAACGAGGCATAGATGTCCTGCTGTTTGTCGTACGTCGGCGTCAGCGTCCCGCCGACCGAGTCACCGCCTAACGCCTGGGAATACGGGATGTCGCCCCAGATGTCCGTGAGGTTCTCGAACACCCAGATCTGCAGCACCGTGGCGGGCCCCCAGATCGCCGGGTTGCCCTCGGCCTGCCCCTTTTGAATGACTTTGCGAAGGTCCTGCAGTTCCTGGAAGTACGCATCGTCGAAGTACGCCGTCGTACTCGGGCCCTGCAGCCGGCTATAGCGATCTTCGTCCGGATACTGGACTTCGGCGAGGTGTTGCGACACGAACTCCGTGGCTCGGAGGTCCCGTCCATTCCCGACCCAATGCGCCGCCGTCTGTGCCGCGTTCGTGAACACGGCGCCGGCCGGCGCATCGGTCGGATTGTTCGGGTTGCTGTTCAGTGCGGTGATATGGCTGTTGTCGCACGCCATTGCGGCCAATACGACAACGCCGCCAGCCACCGCCGAAAAGATCCGCTTCATGTTCGCTCTCTCCATTGGTGGCGGTTACGGCGTGACCTGCAGCTGGATACCGAACGACTTCGGATTCGCCAGCGAGGCGAATTCGACGCCCTGGAAATTCCCCGTCTGTGTGGAGAATTCCGGATCGATGTTCGGCACCTTGGTGCTCGTCCACAGGTTGCGGCCGAAGAGCGCGATCTGCACTTGGGACGCGTGCATCATGCTCGTGAGGTTAGGCGGCACGTCGAGGGACAACCGCACCTCGCGTAGCTTCAGGTAGCTGTCTTTGTAAATGAACGGCTCGTGAATCGGGAACAGGCTCTGGAAGTACTCCTCGGACGTCACGACCGTGGTGTTCGGCTGGCCGGTGGCGTCATCGATGCCCTTGATCACGAGGCCCGGATCATTCCAGTCCTTCTCGCGACCATGGATCGTCGATGCGAGGACACCGGTATACTCGCCGAAGAAGTTGGTGACGCTGAAGATCGAGCCGCCTTCGTGAATGTCGATGAGGCCGGACAGCGTGAGGCGCTTGTAGCGGAACTCGTTGTTCCAGCCGCCCGTCCAGTCGGGCTGCACGGTGCCTAACACAGCCTGGGGGCCGAGTTGCGGCAGACCGTCGTGCAGGAGGAGCTGATGGGTGGTCGGGTCGCGCAGGAACGTGTAGCCGTAGAGCGCGCCGTACGGCTGGCCCTTGCGGGCCTCTTCCGTCAAATACCACGAGCCGCCGAGCACGATCGTCTGGACGTCGTTGGTGAGGGCGTCGACGCGGCTGTTGTTCTTGTTGAACGTGAACGTGGTATTCCATTCGAACTCGCCGCCCAATGCCCGAACCGGCGTGACATTGAGTGATGCTTCGTAGCCCTTGTTGCTGATCTTGCCGGCGTTGATCCACTTGTCCTGGAATCCCGACGTCGGCGACACGGGAACGTTGATGATCTGGTTGGTCGTCGCCCGCGAGTAGTACGATGCATCGATCGTTGCGCGGTCGCCGAAGAGCCCAACCTCGAAGCCGACTTCGTTGGCGCGGGTGATTTCGGGCTTGAGATCCGAGTTGGCCAACGCGTCATCGAGCGTGTACAGCGGCTGCCCGCCAAACTTCGTCGACTGGCCATCGAACGTCGTGAGCAGCGAATAGGCCGGCGCGGTGTTGCCCACTTTGGCGATTGAGCCGCGCAGCTTGAGATATGTGAGGACGTTCGACTTGATCGAAGGAAGTGCGTCGCTCAGGACTAACGACGTGTTGACCGACGGATAGAAGTACGAATTCCTGCCCTTCGGGAGCGTCGAGGACCAGTCGTTGCGCGCGGTTCCTTCGATGGTCCACCAGTTGTCCCACGTGAGCGACGCAGACCCGAACACACTGTTCGTCTGGTCCTTCTCGTCGAATTGCGTGAGCGTCGGCGAGATGGCCGCGTTGCTGATGTTGTAAATGTTCGGGACGGAGATGCCTTGCGTCTGCTGCTGGTTCCGGTGGTAGTTCGCCTGGTGCTCGCCAACCGCGGCCAGCGCATTCAACTGCAGCCTGCTCGTGAGTGCATGTGTCGCGTTGAGCAGGGCTTCCGTCGTGTAGTCCGTCTGACTCTCGTTGTACAGGTTGAACGCGCCCGCATACGCGAGATCCTCGAGACCCGCTCCGGCCCAACTCACGTTGCCGGCCGCGACGTCCTGCTGCGACTGCGTGTTGAAGATGTCACCGCCGGCGCGACCCGTCGCGCTCAACCAATCGGTGAGGTGATACGTCGCCGAGACCGAACCGATGTACTGGTTCCGCGTGTCCTGCTCGGGATTCATGTACTGCAGGAAGAACGGATTGCTGTGATAGTTGCTGTTCCAGTTGTAGCGATTGCCGAACTGGTTGTAGTCCATGTAGTGCGCGCGGAGCGCATTCATGTCCACCTGGCGTCCGAACCAGACGTCGAGTCCCTCGAGGATGCCGGCGTTGTAGCCGACGCCCGCGCGGTTCAAGCCGTTGTTCCGGAGGAACTGCAGACTCGCGGTCGTGGTGAGTTTATCGCCGATCTTGAGGTTGCCGGCGAGCGAGCTCGTCCACTTGTGGAAGAAGTTATTGGGAACGATACCGCTCTGGTTCTGCACGCCCACCGCCATGCGGGCGTTCGACTTGTCGCTGCCGCCTTCGACCGCGAGATTCGCCTCGAACGTGCCGCCCGTATTGAAGAACGAGGAGACGTTGTCCGGGTGCGCGATCCACGGCTGCTGCGCCCCAGTGAACTGGTCGATGAGACGGCCGTCGAGGCGCGGTCCGAAGCTCTGGTCGTTGCCATCCTGGATGCCGTCGCCTAACCCGTCGACGTAACTGAACGCGCCGCCGGCGCCCTGTCCATACAGGTTCTGGAAGGTGGGCAGAATGCCGACTTTGTCGAACGAGTAGCTGGTGTTGAGGTGCGTCTGGATCTTGCCGTCGCTGTTGGACCCGTGCTTGGTGGTAATGATCACGGCGCCGTTGGCGGCCTCGGATCCATACAGGGCGGCTGCGTTAGGCCCCTTGAGCACGGTGATCGACGCGATGTCGTCGGCGTTGAGGTCGCTGATCGTGCTGCCGTAGTCCCAGCCGCCGTTCGCATCGGAGCCGCGATCGCGCGTCGGGATCGGCACGCCGTCGATGACGTAGAGCGGCTCGTTGTTGCCGGTGATCGACGCCGATCCGCGGATGCGGATGGCGACGGATCCGCCCTGCGTGCCCGGCGACGTGACCTCGACGCCCGCCACCTTCGCGCCTAACTGCTCGACGAAATTGTTGTTGGGCGCCTTGGTAAGGTCCTCGTTGCTCACCGCCTGGGCCGAGGTGCCGAGCTGGCTCTTCTGAACTTGCTGGCCTTCAGCGACGGTGATCACGCCCTGCAACTGGACGGGCGAGGCCTCGAGCGCGAAGTCGAGCGTGTTGGTGCCCTGAGTCAGCTTCACGACCTGTGAGCGCTCCCGATAGCCGATGAGGCGCGCGATGACCGTGACGGTTTGTCCGACTTCAGCGGTCGGCAGCACGATGCGGTAGGCGCCGTCGCTCGCGACGACGCTGCCGAGTCGGGTGTTCTGGATGTAGACCGCCGCATTGGCCAGCGGGGCTCCGCCTTCACCGGTCACGTGGCCCGTAAGGACGTCTTGGGCCGCGAGGACGGTGGGCACGAGCGCGAGCGCCGCTGCGGTGATCAACGCATGACGAAATCGAGCGTCCATGCTGCCTCCTGTTCCAAGTCGCTCGGGGAATGTGGTGATGGCACAGGCGAAGCGGTCAACGCAGGGGTCGACGCCGCCAGTGACTCGTTAGGCGGGGCAGAACCCGCCTATCACGAGGGGAAATGATGGAGGCGGGAGCGCGCGCAGGTCAGCACGCACTAATCATGATTCACAGGAACTTGACGCGGTCTTGACAAACGCCAATGCGAGCTCGGCCGCAGCTAAGCACGCGAGCGCACGCTTGCCGGATGTCTGTCAGGCGTTATGTCAGGGAAATGTTACGGACAAAATCCGCCGCGGGGACGACGACCCGATCCGCCCCTCTGCCTAACGGCCGAGCATCAGGCGAATCGTCGCGCCGGGATGGATCGTGAACGGAATGACCCCGTTTCGCGATCCGAGCGTCGGCTGGGCAACCAGCGCCAGCCGCGCCCCCGGATACACGAGCTCCGGTGGAACTTGGATGCGCACCGATTCCAGTGCACCGATCTTACCCACGTCCAATCGCCGGTTGCCGTCCGTGATGTACAGCTGATACGCGTCCGGCCGCACATTCTGCAGCATGATGTACGCAGCCGCGCCCTGATCCTTCGGCTGGTCCGACGGCGCATGGTGGGTACAGCCTGCGAGGCCAACCGAACAGGCGGCCAGAAGGGCGATGCCGACTACAAGCGTGAACCGCTTCATCGACCATCCTCCGGAGAGAGACGCCACCGTGACGCGACGAATCTCTGCCGATCGGCCCGTTAGGTCAAGACACACGCGGGTGCATTGGCGACGCGTCACGGGTACATTGCGAGAGCAGGAACGGCGGCCGGCCCAATCGCGCTTCCGCCGGACGGGCGCTCTACCCCTCCCATCCATGACTAACGATCGACGCATGGCCCCCGGCGCGCCGGGCATCGAGCCGCGCTGGACCTCGAGCGCCAAATCCGGCGTCGGCACGTCGCCCACCGGTTCGAGCCACGTCTGGTTCACGCTCAGCCACGGCATCTTCAACGAGATCTATTTCCCCGATGTCGACATGCCCTGCACGCGCGACATGGGGCTCATCGTCACCGACGGTCAAGAGTTCTTCTCCGAAGAGAAGCGCCACACGTCGCACGAGATCGCGCACATCGCACCCGGCGTTCCGGGCTTCCGTCTGCGCAACACCTGCGAGAACGGGCGCTACCGTCTCGACAAGCACGTCGTGTCATCGCTACGGCACGATGCGGTGCTCCAGCAAACCACGTTCATCCCGCTGCACGGCGCCCTTTCCGATTACCACCTCTACGTGCTGCTCTCCCCGCACCTGGGCTGCAAAGGCACCGAGAACATCGCGTGGCTGGACGAATACAAAGGCGTGCCCATGCTCTTCGCGCAGCGCGCCGACTACGCGCTCGCGCTCGCGTGCAACGCGGCGTGGCTCGCGCGCAGCGTCGGCTTCGTGGGCGTGTCGGACGGCTGGCAGGACCTCGAGGCGCACAAGACGCTCACCTGGCAGTACGACGTGGCCGATTCCGGCAACGTCGCGCTCACCGGCGAGATCGACATCGCCGCGTGCGACGGGGAGTTCCTGCTTGCGTTAGGCTTCGGCCGCGACGCGGCCAAGGCCGCCTTCGCCGCGCGCTCCGCGCTCTACCATGGATACGAGCGCACCCAGGCCGCGTACGTGCACGGCTGGCAGCAATGGCAGCACGCGCTGCCGATCAACAAGGCGGGCATGCCGGGCGATCCCAAGGTGCGCGGCGTGAGCGCGGCGGCGCTCCGCGTGCACGAGTCCAAGCGATTCGCGTCGGCGATCATCGCCAGCATGTCGATTCCCTGGGGCTTCGCCAAAGGCGACAACGACCTCGGCGGCTACCACCTGGTGTGGCCGCGCGACCTCGTCGAAGCAGCGGGCGGGCTGCTCGCCGCCGGCGCAACGTCGGACGCGCACCGCGTGCTCAACTATCTCGCGGCCACGCAGGAGTCGGATGGCCACTGGGCGCAGAACATGTGGCTGGACGGGGTGCCGTACTGGAACGGCGTGCAGCTCGACGAAGCGGCGTTCCCCATTCTGCTCGTCGATCTCCTGCAGCGCGAAGACGAGATGTCCCTGGCCGACCTGGAGCGCGTGTGGCCTGTCGTTAGGCAAGCGGCCGCGTTCATCGCGCGCTGCGGCCCCGGCACGCCGCAGGATCGCTGGGAGGAGAACGCGGGGCTCTCGCCCTTCACGCTCGCCGTCGAGATCGCGGCCCTGCTCTCGGCCGCCCAGCTGGCCGAGCAGCACGGCGAGATGGACGTCGCGCGATACCTGCGCGAAACCGCGGACGGATGGAACGACGACATCGAGCGGTGGACGTACGCGACCGACACGGGCCTCGCGCGAAAGTTAGGCATCGAAGGGTACTATGTGCGCATCGCGCCCATCGCGGCCGAGACCGCCGCGTCGCCCAAGGCAGGCTTCGTCCCGATCAAGATGAACCTGCCCGACATCGACGCCGAGTCGAGCATGGTGGTGAGCCCCGACGCGCTGGCGTTAGTCCGCTTCGGACTCCGCGCCGCGAACGACCCGCGCATCGTGAACACCGTGCGCGCGATCGACGCCGTGCTCAAGCGAGATCTGCCGTACGGTCCAGGCTGGCGGCGATACAACGGCGACCGGTACGGCGAGTACGATGACGGGTCGCCCTACAATGGCGGCGGCGTCGGACGCTGCTGGCCGCTGCTCACCGGCGAGCGCGCGCACTACGAGCTCGCCGCCGGCGATCAAGCAGCTGCGCAACGCCTGCTCGCGGCGCTCGAGGGTTTCGCCAGCGACGGGCATCTGCTGCCCGAGCAGGTCTGGGACGCCGCCGACATCCCCGAGCGCGAACTCGTCCGCGGCCGGCCCTCCGGCTCCGCCATGCCGCTCGCCTGGGCGCACGCCGAGCACCTGAAGCTGCTGCGCTCCCTCGCCGAAAGCCGCGTCTTCGACATGCCGCCGCAGGCGCGCCAGCGCTACCAGGTCGAAGGCGTGCGCTCGCGCCATTGCGTCTGGCGCTTCAACCAGAAGTCGCGCAGCGTCACCCGCGGCAGCCTGTTGCGCGTCGAGTTGCCGGCGCCGGCGACGGTCCGCTGGAGCACGGACCATTGGCGCACGACCCGCGACACGCAGA
>DATEKK010000062.1:0-1976 GCA_035277485.1 Gemmatimonadaceae bacterium | reverse complement strand
GCCGCGCGACGCCGCGCGCGGCGCGGCGTTCGTGGTCACGTGTCTTCCCACGTCGCGCGAAGTGGAGTCGCTGCTCGACGGCGACACCGGACTCCTCGCGGGCATGGAGCGCGGCAGCATGCTCGTCGACTGCACGTCCGGCGACCCCGCGACATCGCGCCGCATCGCCCAACGGTTAGGCGAACGCGGCATCGCGTTCATGGACGCGCCGGTGAGCGGCGGCACCATCGGCGCCGAGCGCGGCACGTTGACCGTGATGTGCGGCGGCGATGCGGCGGCGTTCGAGCGCGCGCGCCCCGTGATCGATACGTTCGGCGAGAAGCTCGTGCATTGCGGTCCCGTCGGCGCGGGCGATGCACTCAAATCGGTGAACAACGCGCTGCTCGCGGTGCACGTATGGGCCACGGGTGAAGGTCTCGCGGCGCTCGCCAAGGCGGGTGTGTCGCCGGCCGTTGCGTTAGACGTGATCAACGCCTCGAGCGGCCGCAGCAACACGTCGCAGAATCTGTTTCCGGAGCGCGTGCTCACGCGCGCCTTTCCGCGCACGTTCCGCTTGGCGCTGCTCGACAAAGACGTGGGCATCGCCGCGGGCGTCGCCCGCGAGCAGCGCGTCCCGTCGCCGCTCCTGCAGCTCACGAGCGAGCTGTTCCGCGCGGCCCACACATTGTTAGGCGAAGAGGCCGATCACGTGGAAGCCGTGCGCGTGATCGAGCAATGGGCCGGAGTGGAAATCGCGTGACCGCCGCATCCGTCTCCGCCGATGCGCGCGTCCAATCGACGGACGCGATCCGCCAGCATTTCCCGGCGCTCGAGCGGCGCCAGGGCGGCCGCTGGGTCGCGTACTTCGATGGACCCGGCGGCACGCAGGTCCCGCGGGTCGTGACCGACGCAGTCACGGACTACCTGCTGAACCACAACGCGAACACGCACTGGGCGTATCCGACGAGCGTCGAGACCGACGCCGCGATCGCGCGTGCGCGCCGCGCGATCGCGGATTTTCTCAACGCGCGCGACGACGAGATCGCGTTCGGCCAGAACATGACGTCGCTCACGTTCCACGTCGCGCGCGGCATCGGCCGGCGGCTGGGCGTGGGCGACGAGATCGTCGTCACCGAGCTCGATCACCACGCCAACATCGCGCCCTGGCAGGCACTCGCGGTGGAGCGTGGCGTCACGGTGCGCATGGTGCGGATGCACCCCGACACCGGGCAGCTCGACTGGGACGACCTCGAGCGCTCGATCGGTAACCGCACGCGCGTGGTCGCGATCGGCGCCGCGTCCAATGCGTTAGGCACGATCAACGACGTGGCGCGCGCCACGCAGCTCGCGCACGCCGCGGGCGCGATCGCGTTCGTCGACGCCGTCCACTATGCGCCGCACCAGCTGGTCGATGTCCGCGCCATCGGCTGCGACTTCCTCGCCTGCTCGGCGTACAAGTTTTATGGGCCGCACGTCGGTGTGCTGTACGGCACGAGCGAGCGGATTCTCGAGGTGGATGTTCCGCGTCTCGAGCCGGCGCCCGACACGGCACCGGAACGCCTCGAGACCGGTACGCAGAATCACGAAGGCATCGTCGGCGCCGCCGCCGCCGTGGATTTCCTCGCCTCGCTCGGCGCCGGCGACACGCGACGCGCGCGCCTCGCGTCGGCGTTCGACGGCCTGCACGCGCGCGGGTCTGCGTTAGTCACGAGCATGTGGGATGGTCTGACGGCGATTCCCGGCGTGCGCGTGTTCGGACCTCCACCGTCGTCGGCGCGTACACCCACGATCTCGTTCGTCGTCGCGGGCCGGTCATCCACCGACGTCGCGCGCCAGCTCGCCGACCGCGCGCTCTACGCATCCAACGGCGATTTCTACGCGGCGACGGTGATCGAGCGCATCGGCATGGCGCCCGACGGCGTCGTGCGCGCGGGCTGCGCGTGCTACACGACGCAAGATGAGGTGGATCGGTTGGTGAGCGCGGTGAGGGAAATCGC
>DATEKK010000061.1:0-1119 GCA_035277485.1 Gemmatimonadaceae bacterium | reverse complement strand
CGGAATCTTCGTGAGATCCCGGTCGATGAGCACGAAATCCGCGAGCTTGCCTTTGACTAACGATCCCTTCCGCTTGTCGTCGAACGACGCGTACGCGGCGCCGGTGGTGTACGCCCGCAGCGCCTCCTCCACCGTGATCTTCTGCTCGGGGATCCACCCATCCGGGTGCTTCCCGTCCAGCGTCCGCCGGGTCACCGCGGCATAAATCCCCTCGATCGGCGTCGGCGGCGCCACGTCCCAGTCCGATCCGAACGCCAGATGCGTCCCCGCGTCGAGGAACGAGCGGAACGCGTAGGTCGTCTTGCTGCGCTCGTGACCGATCACGGCCTCCGCCCACCGCCCGTCATCGATCGCGTGATACGGCTGCATGCTCGCGATCACGCCTAACTGAGCGAACCGCGGAATGTCCGACGGCGCCACGTGCTGCGCGTGCTCGACCCGGAACCGGCGGTCGCGCGGCCCGTCTTCGCGCTCGACCCGTTGATAGATGTCCAACAGCAATCGGATGGCGCGGTCGCCGATGGCGTGACAGATCACCTGCAGCCCCGCCTTGTCGGCGCCGCTCGTCCATTTGTACAAGTCCTCGGGCGTGTTCACCAACAGCCCGCTGTCCTTGGGCGCGTCGGTGAACGGCGCGAGCATCGCCGCCGTGTGTGAGCCGAGCGATCCATCCACGAATCCCTTGAGGCCGCCAATGTGCAGCCAGGCGTCGCCGCGGCCGCGCGCGGCGATCGTGTCGCGCAGCAGCTCCCACGTGGCTAACGGAACGGCCGCCGAGATGCGCGTCTTCAACCGGCCCGCTGTGTGCGCGCGCTCGAACACCGCCAGATCGTGCCACGTCCCCATGTGATCGACCTGCGTCACGCCTTGCGCGGCCACGTAGTCCATCGCCGCGTCGAGCGCGCGGTCTTCCACTTCGGGCGGCGCATCGGGAATCGCCTTGGTGACGAGCCCCATCGCGTTGTCCTTGAACACGCCTGTCGGCTCGCCGCTCGCATCGCGCACGATCGTCCCACCGTCGACATCGGCGGTGGCTTTCGTCACGCCCGCGGCCCGTAAGGCAGCACTGTTGGCGAGACCCATGTGGCCATCGAGACGCCCCACCCACACGGGATGATC
>DATEKK010000060.1:0-3409 GCA_035277485.1 Gemmatimonadaceae bacterium | reverse complement strand
GGCCGCCTCGTGAATCTCGCAGGAGGCCAGACGTCCGGCTCCAACTCGTGCAATGAAGCCGGTGACTGTGACGTCATCTTCGACTATCCGATGTTCCGCGACCTCGAGAAGGCGCACCCTGGATTCAGCAGCGTTGCCGCGCATCGCTCGTTCGACGCCAACGTCGCCTATCATCATCAGACCCTGAACGGTGAGGGCATGCTGGTCTCGGGGTCGTACTTCTCGACGTTAGGCCTGAATCCGGCGCTCGGCCGGTTGATCGGGCTCGACGACGATCGTGTGACCGGACAGGAGTTCGTCGCGGTGCTGAGCTACCGCTACTGGCAGAACGACCTCGGCTCCGATCCGAGCGTCGTCGGGCAGCAGATCATCATCAACGGCCAGTCGATGACGGTCATCGGTGTGGCGCCGAAGGGATTCGAGGGGACGACGCTCGGGATCGAGCCGATGGTCTACGTCCCGATCACCATGCAGCCGACGCTTGCAAACGACGTGATCCCGGGTTCGCCGGACGTGACCAGGGATCGGCGCGCGTACTGGGTGTACGTGTTCGCGCGACGTGCGCCGGGCGTATCGATCGAGCGAGCACAGGTGCTCGCGAACGCGGTCTACCACCCGATCGTCAACGACGTCGAGGCGCCGCTGCATACGGAGATGAGCGACGCGGCCATGAAGCAATTCCGCGCCCGGGTTGTGACACTCACTGATGGACGTCGCGGCCAAAGCACGATGCACCAGGAGGTGAAAACGCCGCTGACGTTGCTCCTGGCGACGACTGGGATCGTGCTGCTCATCGCGTGCGCCAACATCGCGAATTTGTTGTTGGCCCGCGGCGCGGGGCGCTCGCTCGAGATGGCCGTGCGACTTTCGTTAGGCGCAACGCGCCCGCAACTGCTTCGGCAGCTGCTCACGGAGTCCTGCCTCCTGGCGGTGACCGGCGGTGCGGTGAGCTTGCTCGTCGCGTATTGGACGCTGCGCCTCATTGCGGGCATCCTGCCCAACGACACCGCGAGCATCATGGACTTCGGCCTCCACGGCACGGCGATCGTCTTCACCGCGGCGCTATCGCTTGCCACGGGCGTGCTGTTCGGGTTGTTCCCGGCCCTCAACAGCACGCGGTCCGAGCTGGCGTCGACGATCCGCGCCGGCACCGGCAAGCACTCGGGTGCGCGTGCGGCGGCGCGCTTCCGGTCGTCGTTGGTCACCGCGCAAATCGCCCTGTCGATGGCGCTCCTCATCTCGGCCGGGCTGTTCGTGAAAAGTCTGCGCAACGTGACGCGCGTGAAACTCGGCATCCGCGTCGACAGCATGGCCACGTTCGTGGTCGAGCCCGAGCTCAACGGCTACGATCACGCGCACGCCCGCCAGTTTCTGGCGCGCTTGCACGAGCGACTGGCTGCGCTGCCGGGCGTGACGAACGTGACCGAGGCCATGATTCCGCTGCTGGGCAACAGTAGTTGGGGAGACAACGTGTCGGTGGAGGGGTTCAAGAAAGGCCCGGACACCGATGTCAATTCGCGTCTCAACGAGATCGGGCCCGGTTACTTCAAGACGTTCGGCGTTCGGCTGCTGAGCGGCCGCGAATTCACGTCGTCGGACGAATCGGGAGCGCCCAAGGTCGCGATCGTGAATCAGGCCTTCGCCAGAAAGTTTGGGTTAGGCGGCGACGCGGTGGGCAAGCGGATGTCCGTGCACAGCGATTCGCTCGACATGGAGATCGTCGGACTGATTCCCGACGTTGCGTACCGGGACGTGAAGGCGGATGTGCCTGCCGTCTTCTTCACGCCAGCGGCGCAAGACACGAGCTTGGGCTACGCGCACTACTACGTCCGCACATCGCGCAACACCGAGCAATTGGTGGCCGAGATTCCAAAGGTGGTCAGCTCGCTCGACCCGAATCTGCCGGTGGAGGAGCTCAAAACGATGACGCAGCAGGTGAAGGACAACGTATTTCTGGATCGGCTGATCAGCACGTTGTCGGCGGCGTTTGCCCTGTTGGCGACACTCCTGGCGGCGGTGGGACTGTACGGGGTCCTCGCGTACTCGGTTGCCCAACGGACGCGTGAGATCGGCGTGCGCATGGCGTTGGGCGCCAATGGCGGCCGGGTTCAGCTGATGGTCTTGCGCCAGGTGGCGCTCATGACGCTCATCGGCGGCTGCATCGGCATCGCGGCGGCCTTGGCGTTAGGCAGCGCCGCGCAGTCGCTGCTGTTCGAGCTCAAGGGACACGACCCGGCGGTGATGGTGCTCTCCGCGATCGCCCTCGTGTTCGTCGCTCTCGCGGCGGGCTATATTCCCGCCTTTCGCGCGTCCCGCATCGACCCCGTCGAGGCGCTGCGCTACGAGTAGCGAGTCAGTCGTCGGAGGCCGGCGCGCGCACGCGTGCCGGCCGCCACGACACCTGTGTGAGGATCACGGCCGCGAGCACGATGCCCATCCCCGCGAGCACGCGTGCGTCGATCTTCTCGTCGAGGAGCAACCAGCCAAGCAGCACGGCGACTGCAGGATTGACGTAGGTGTAGGTCCCGACCACGGTGGCGGACGTGTGCGCGAGCGCGTAGTTGTAAGCACTGTAGCCCAACAACGAGCCGAACACGATCAAGTACGCCAGCGACTCAGCGCCCGATGCCGTGAGATGAAACCGCGGTCCCTCTCCCACGGCGAGGCCAAGCGCCGAGATGACCACACCTGCCGCGATCATCTCGACCGCGGCGCCGAGGTAGGTACCCACGTGCGGATGGCTGTGGCTGTAATACACCGCGCCGGCGGCCCACAGGAGCGTGCCTAACGTAAGAATCGCCGGGCCGCGCCAGTCCGCGCTCGCAAGATCGGCCGGTGTCAGACCCACGAGCACCATCGTGCCGAAAAGACCCAACACGAGCCCCGCGACGATGCGCCGCGAGAGGCCCCTCGCGTGCCCTGTGGCGAGCGTCTCGAACACCGCCGTCCACACCACGGCCATCACCACGAACACGCTCGCCACGCCCGCCGGTGTGAAGCGCTCGGCGACCACGACGCACGTGTTGCCCGAGAGCAGCAGCAGGCCGACGATCGTGAGATCGCGCCAATCGCGCGGCCGCGCCGGCAGTGGTTGTCTGGCGGCGCGCGCGCCGATGAACAGGATCACGCCCGCGACCAGGAATCGCACGCCCGCGAATAGCAGCGGCGGCAGCGTGCGATCGCCGATCCGAATTGCGATGTAGGTGGAGCCCCACAGAATGCACACGACGATGTACGCGAACAGCACTTTCCCACGCAGCACCACGGATCTCCCACGAGCATGTCCACGAGCGCAAATTCCGGCGAACGGCTTTGGGCGGCCGCACTCGAACAGGTAGGCAGGGAGTGCGGCGCCGACAAGCGTCACTCTTACAAGATGGCAGATGGCCAGTCTCGTTCCCATCGCGCG
>DATEKK010000059.1:0-5931 GCA_035277485.1 Gemmatimonadaceae bacterium | reverse complement strand
AAGATCACGGTGGAGGAGGCGCTGCGGGCGTACACCACCGGCGCCGCGTACGCGTCGTTCGACGACAAGCGGAAGGGATCGTTAGTCAAAGGCAAGCTCGCGGATTTCGTGCTCATCGACCGGGATCTCACGAAGATTCCGCCCGAGCAGATTCGCGAGGCGAAGGTGCAGATGACGGTGGTGGGAGGGCGCGTCGTGTATTCCACGCTGGCAGACTAACGCTAGCCCATTGTATTCTTTGTATCGGCGGCGCAAGTTCTTCGCCACGTGACATCCTCCGTTGCTACTGCTCAACTGACACTGCCGGACCCGCCCGTCACGAGCCGGCGCGACATGCTGCTCGTGACCGGTTCCGTCGTGGTCCCGCTGGTCGGTATGCAGGCACTGCGTGGCGCGACCGGAACGGCTTTCAACCCCTTGTATTTCTCCGACGCGCGGCTCTGGACTCTATTCGCGTTCCAGGTGGTCGTCGCGTGCGTGTGGCTTCCGCGGCTGCACCGCCGTGGATGGACGATGCAGGTGATGACACAGTCCTACCAGTGGTGGGATATCCCGCGAGGCGTCGCGCTCCTGTTAGGCGCATACGTTGCGGCCGTGGTTGCCACGCTTCTCGTCCGGCTGCTGTCGATGCCGATGGCGGCACGAATGGACGACCTGCATCCGGCCGGGAGCGTTTCCTGGCTCGCACTGATGGGCGCCCTCCTTCTCAATCCGGTGTTCGAGGAGTCGCTCTATCTTGGGTATCTTGCTAATGCATTGCGACGATCGGGCTGGACGGGCGCACTCTTCGTGAGCGTCGCAGTGCGCGTCCTCGTGCACCTGTATCAAGGGCCTTTGGCGTTCGTGTTTATCTTACCCCTCGGCGTTCTCTTCTCGATCTACTACCTGCGCACCGGCAGGCTCTGGCCGGTGGTCTTCGCGCACATCGTCATGGACGCCCTTCCGTTAGCCAGTCTCGCACACGGTATCATTTGAGGGGACGTGGAGCATGAACCGCACAGTGAGGTCGAGGGTCGGTTTCGTCTCATGCTCGTGCGACGCCTGATCGCCGCGTGTGCAACGCTGGTGACGATCTTCGCGCTAGCGGCCTGCCGTGGCGGCGAGGGTACGCACACGGCCCGCTACGACGTGACTGCGCGGTACCCGCACGACCCGGGCGCATACACCGAGGGTCTCGTGTGGGGCGACGGCGTGCTGTTCGAGAGCACGGGACTCAACGCGGGGTCGGATGTGCGGCGCGTCGATCTCAAGACCGGTCGCGTGCTCGCGTCGCGGGCGCTCGCCGCCAACCGGTTCGGGGAAGGCCTAACGCTGCTCAAGGGCCGCCTCTACCAGCTCACGTGGAAGGACAGCGTGGCGTATACCTATGATCCGGCCACGCTCACACCCGACGATTCGTTTCACTACGCGGGCGAAGGCTGGGGCCTCACGACAGACGGCACCAACCTGATCATGAGCGACGGATCGGATTCGCTGCGCGTGTATTCGCCTGACTTTCAATTGCAGCGCGTGCTTCACGTGCGGTATCACGATACGCCGCTCCAGCAGTTGAACGAACTGGAGTACGTGCGCGGCGAGGTTCTCGCCAACGTGTATCGCACCAATTGGGTGATGCGCATCGATCCCTCGACCGGCGTGGCGCGTGAGGCGATCGATTTCGGTGACCTCTATCCCGATCGGCCGGTGTCGGCCGACGTGATGAACGGAATCGCGATCGCGCCGGACGGCCAGCAACTGTTGTTGACGGGCAAACAATGGCCCGTCCTCTTTCAGGTCAGGCTGCACCCGGTGCCAGCCGGCGGTGCCGGCCGGTGATCGTCATTGCGCGCGTCACGCCAGGCAACGTGTCGACGTTCAAGGATGTCCGACTGCGCGCCCTGCTCGACACGCCGAGCGCGTTCGGCTCGACGTACGCGAAAGAGAGCGAGCTGAGCGACGCCGAGTGGACTCGACGCGCCATGCGGTGGAACGGTGAACGCGGCATCGGGTTTCTCGCGATCGACGACGGGATCGGTTGCGGCATCGTGGGATCGTTCCTGGATGACGATGATGCGGCGTCGGCGACGCTCGTCTCGATGTGGACCGCTCCGACGCATCGCCGGCAGGGGATTGCGCGGCAGCTGGTCGATGAGGTGATGGTGTGGGCGCGTGCGCACCACGTGAAGCAGATGCGCTTGATGGTCACGTCGAGCAACGCGGCCGCCATCGCGTTTTACGAGCAGTTAGGCTTTGCCGGAACCGGCCGAACGGAACCGTATCCGAACGACGCGTCCGTGGTCGAGCTCGAGATGCTCCGCGGGCTCGCCTAACGGAACGGGCCGCTCAGGGACAGGGGTGCCAGTAGCCCGGCGTTCCCGGCGTGCCGGGGATGACCGTGGGCGGCGTGTCGGGCGTGCCGGGCATGTCACCCACCGGCGGTGTGCCCGGCGTTCCCGGAATGGTGATGTCCGGCGTCCCGGGTGTGCCCGGCGTGTAGCAGCTCGTGTTCTCGTGATGCTGCACCCGCGATGGCATTCGCGCGGCCTCCGCGGTGCGCGTTGCGTCGAGCACGATCGGGCCTTGGGAGCGGAGCTCCAGCGGGAAGCCGGGGCCCAGATCATACTCGCCGCTGTGCGCTGCGGCGACGAGGAGCGTCACGAAACCGACGGCGCTCCCGATCGAACCGCCTAACAGAGCGCCGTCCTTTCCGCCCGTGATTGCCCCGATCGCGAGGCCGGCGACGGGCGCGACTCCACTGGCCACCATGAGTGCAGCCGGACGCTGCCCCGGGCCTAACTCACTCGGATCGCGAGGTTGCGCGTGCGCCGGCTCGCGAACCGTTGCGACGTAGCCGTTCGTAAAGACCATCGACACGACGTGCAACTGGAACGCGAGACTGCGATGGATCCAGCCGACGCGCGACACGGTGTCGATGATGGCCAGCACGTAGGTGCCGGCTGGAACCATCACGGCGTTCCCGACCGTGACGGGAAACGTCACCTGCAGGTAGACGCTGTCGCCGGCCTTGGCCGTTCGCGTCGAAAGGGGTCGCTGGAGTTGGGCGAAGATGTGCGTGCCCGCGGGCACGGTAATGGACGAATCGGCGCCCGGCGGCGCGATCGGATCGGCGGCGACTGACGCGGCACGTTGTGCGTGCGCGGTGGATCCGACGGCCAACAGCATCGCTTGCACTGCGAACGCTCTGCGCATGCTCCATCCCTCGTTTCAAACGTGACAACGGTCATGAACGGCGCTACCTGACGAATTGCGCGTGCACGGGCGAGGTTCCAGCCGCCGGCGACCATCCGTTGGGCACGTTCCGTAAGGCATTCGCCCCGCGCCTCTTGCGCATCCGGCGGGCCGCACACAATTCTCTAACACAGGCTCCGGCACATGCATCCGAAGAGACCTGCGGCCCAACGACCGGAGTCGCGGCGCGGAGGAGAGATGCTACGCATTGCCACGTTCGCCGACCATCTGCGACAAGACGTTGCATATGCGCTGCGAAGCCTTCGTCGCTCGCCTGGCTTCGCCGCCACGGTGGTTGCCACGCTCGCGCTCGGCGTGGGGGCGAATGCGGCACTGTTTTCACTTGCCGACCGGCTGTTCCTGCAGAATCCAGCGGGAGTCACGGATCCGGGATCATTGCGTCGCGTGTATGAACGGACGGACCACACGTTCGCGTCCGTCCTGTCGATCGGCGATCGCTTCGGCTACCCACAGTACCAGGTTGTTAGGCAAGCACTCGCCGCGGGCGCACAAACCGCCGCGTATACCGCGCCCGACTCGGTTCGCGTGGGTGATGATGCGCCCCCTGCCTCCGGGGTGTACGCGAGCGCCAATTTCCTGCCGGTGCTCGGCGCACACACTCGGCTCGGCCGCCTGTTCGGCTCCGATGACGATCGCATGGGTAATGGCGCGTTGGTCGCCGTGATCAGCGATGCGTTCTGGCACGCCCGCTTTGGCGGTGATCCACACATCATCGGGCGCGTCGTGTCCATGGCTCGGCAGCGATACACGATCATCGGCGTGACGCAGCCGGGCTTTGTGGGAATCGACCTGACTCCCGTCGACGTCTGGTTCCCGTTAGCCACGTTTCCGTCGCCGAGCATCGGGGATGTGCCGTGGTACGAAAGCTGGCGAAGTCCTGCGCAGGTCCGTGTGTTGTCGCGTGTGTCGCCCCACGTGTCCAACGAGTGGCTCGCATCCGCTGCCACGATCGCCTTCGACCGCGGCGAGATCGCAAACGCGCCGCGCGCTCCGGACACGGCCACGCTACTGCTTGGCCCCATTCAGGAGGCGAGAGGACCGTCGATTCAGCCCGACCGTGAGGTTGCCATTACCACGCGACTCGCCGGCGTCACATTCATTGTCCTTCTGATCGCATGCGCGAACGTTACCAACCTGCTTCTCTCGCGAGCGCATCGGCGGCGCCGTGAAATCGCTGTCCGTCTCGCGCTTGGTGTGTCGCGCGCACGACTCATTGGGCAGCTCCTAACGGAGGGCGCGGTGTTAGCGCTCATCGCGGGTGCGGCGGCATTCCTCGTGGGCGTGTGGGGCGCGATGGCCCTGCGTCACGCGGTGCTATCGCCGGGCGATGCAGGCAGCACCACACTGGATTGGCGCATTGCGGCGTTTTCGATGTCCGTCGCACTCGTCAGCGGACTGCTGGCTGGCCTAACCCCCGCGTTGCGCGCCAGTCGCCCGGACCTGACAAGTGCACTGAAGTCTGGGTCACGCGCAGGCGCAACGTTAGACCAATCGACGTTTCGTGCGGCGCTCGTGCTGGTGCAAGCGGCACTCTCGGTGGTGCTGCTTGTCGGAGCCGGCCTCTTCGTGCGCAGCCTGAACAGTGCCCGCGCCATCGACGTCGGATTCGACGCCGATCGCCTCGTGACGGCGACCGTGTACTTCGCCGATCCGCGGGGCCACTACGTGAATTACTTCGATCGGAGCCACATGGCACAAGTGACCGGCGGGTTGTCGCGCGTCGCGGCGCGTGTGCGCCGGGTGCCGGGCGTCGAATCCGCGGCGCTGGCGATGTCGCCACCAATGCAGGGCTTCGCCATGTCGGCCTTTTATCTCGCCGGTGGGCGGCAGGCGCCTAACGTGTCCGGCGTCGAGCCGACGGTCATTACAGCGGCACCAAACTACTTCGGGACCGTCGGTGCGCGCCTGGTGCGGGGACGGTTCTTCAACGAGAGCGACAACGCAGGCTCAGAACCGGTCGCCGTTGTCAATGAGACGGCGGCGAAGGCGTTCTGGCCGGGGCATGATGCGCTTGGCGAATGCATGATGATGACGTTTGCCACTGCGCCCTGCATGCGTGTGATCGGCGTGGTCCAGGATGTCCATGTCATGGGCCTGGTGCAAAAGCCGATCGCCAACGTGATCGCTCCTTACTCCCAGCAGCATGGCGATGGCATGTTCGCGCATCCCGGCTATCTGCTGGTCCGTGTGAGCCCCGGACGACAGGGCGCTGTGATCGCGGTCCTGCGTCGCATGATACGCGACGAATTGCCCACCGCCGAGCCGCCGTGGATCGAGTCCAGTGCGACGAACATGCAGAACGAACTTGCGCCCTGGCGCCTCGGCGCATCGCTCTTCTCCGCGTTCGGCATGCTGGCGCTCATCGTGGCGGCCCTCGGCATGTACAGCGTGCGCGCATACTCCGTTAGTCAACGAACGCACGAGATCGGTGTGCGCATGGCCGTTGGTGCGCGCGGCATCCAGATCGTGTCGCTCGTGATCCGCGAGGGTGTCCGCGTGGTGCTGATCGGGATCGCGGCGGGCATCGCGGCGTCGCTTGCGTTAGGCAAGTTCGTCGCGTCGCTCCTGTACGGGACGTCGCCGCACGACCCCGTGGTGGTGGTCGTCGTGGCACTGGTCCTCGCCATCGTCAGCGTGCTCGCGAGCGCCGTGCCGGCGCGCCGCGCCGCGCGGATCGACCCC
>DATEKK010000058.1:0-2339 GCA_035277485.1 Gemmatimonadaceae bacterium | reverse complement strand
GTGATCGGTGCACTGGACCGGCTGGCGAACCTTGGCTTTCCTGTGGCGATTGGTGTATCACGGAAGCGATTCGTGGGAGAGCTGAGCGGCGTGTCGACACCGGCCGATCGCGTGGACGGCACGATCGCGGCGAACGTCATGGCGCTCACGCTCGGCGCGCGCATCTTTCGGGTACACGACGTCCGCGCGGCCCGCCGGGCGCTGGACGTGGCGTGGAGCATTCTGCAGAGCAGAGACACGGCGTGAACATCCTCGACCAGTTTCGATTTCTCTCCTTCGGGTGGCGCGACGCGATCGAGATCGCCGTCGTGGCGTACGGCATCTACCGGTTGCTGTTGCTGCTCCACGGCACGCGCGCGGTGCAGATGCTCATCGGTATCGTGGTGCTCGTGCTGACGTACGCGCTGGCATGGATCTTCAAGTTCACGATGATCACGTACCTGCTGGGCGTGCTGTTCACGTACGGCGCGTTCGCGGCGCTCGTGATCTTCCAGCCCGAGCTGCGCGCGGCGCTGGCGCGGTTAGGCCAATCGCGGGTGACACGCTTCTTCAAGCGCATGGACGTGAGCGAGGTGGCCGAGGAGATCGCCGACGCGGTGGAGCGGCTGAGCCGGTCGAGCATCGGCTGCATCATCGCGCTCGAGCGGGAGATTGCGTTAGGCGATTACGTGGCATCGGGCACCGAGATGCAGGCCAAGGTCTCGGCCGACCTGTTGGCCACGATCTTCACGCCGTACTCCCCCTTGCACGACGGGGCCGTGATCATCCGCGGCGACACCATCATCGGCGCCGGATGCATCCTGCCGCTCACGCAGGCGCAGATGACCGACCGCACGTTAGGCACTCGCCACCGCGCGGCGTTGGGCCTCTCCGAGGAAACGGACGCCCTTGTGGTCGTGGTGTCCGAGGAGAGCGCGACCATCTCGGTGGCGCAGAACGGCCGGCTCCTGCGCGGCCTCACCGCGCCCCAGGTGCGAGATCTGATCGCCGGCCGTCCGCTCAGGACCACGGCCGAGCAGCCCGTGCTGCAGATGAGGGCGTAGCCCGCCGCTTGCCCACTTCCCCAAGCGCAGCGCTTCCCGAAGCGAGCGCCAGCGAGCGCTTCCCCCTGATTGCATCGCACCGTAAGCGGCGATAAATTCAGAGCTTATGCACTTTCAGGACATCGCCGATCGGGTGTCCGAAGTACGGCAACGCATCGGCGCGGCGGTGGAACGGGGCGGACATGGGCAGAACGTCACGATCGTGGCGGTCACCAAGACGCACGGCGTCGAGGCCGTCGAAGCCGCGTGGCGCGCCGGTATCACTGATGTCGGCGAAAATCGCGTCCAGGAAGCGCTACACAAGATGGACGAGACGTCGGTCCCGGTGCGGTGGCACCTGATCGGTCATCTCCAACGCAACAAGGTGAAGGGAGCCGTTGAGCGCTTCGTGCTCGTGCACTCGATCGACAGCGAGCGCCTGGCGCACGCGGTGCACGAGTACGGTGTGTCGCGCGGCGCAGCGGTGGATGTGTTGATTCAGGTGAATACGTCCGGTGAACAATCCAAAGGCGGATTCAGCGTGCGCGAGCTGGCGCCCGTCGCGGAGCGAATCGCCGGAATGACGGGTATGAGGGTACTCGGCGCGATGACCATGGCGCCGCTCGATGCGCAGGAAGGTGAACTGCGCCGAGTGTTCGCCGGAGCACGGGAGGCGCGCGAGATCCTCGCACGGGCGTGCGGGCCGCTCGTGACCGAGTTGTCGATGGGCATGTCCAACGACTACGAGGTGGCGGTGGAGGAGGGGGCCACAATGGTGCGGCTCGGCACCATCCTGTTTGGAGCGAGAGACCAATGACTGACGAAGCCTTTCATCTCTCACCGCTCGACGTGCGTCGCTGGGACTTCGGCGCGAAGGCGTTTCGCGGGTACGACGAAAAGAAAGTCGAAGATTTTCGCGCGCAGGTGGCCGACGAGTTGGAGCGCTTGACGCGTCTCAACCAGGATCTCGAGGCCAAAGCCCGCGGATTCCACGAACAGCTCCGCGCATTTCGCGAGCGCGACAAGGCGCTCAACGATGCGCTCGTGTCGGCGCAGCAGTTGCGCTCCGAGATGCGCGAGCAGGCGGAGCGCGAGGCGCAGCTCATCCTGCGCGAGGCGCGCGCCGAGGGCGAACGCCAGATCGAAGCGGCGCGCGCCGAGATCCGCCGGTTGGAGGCCGAGCTCACCTCGCTCCAGAAGGCGCGCCTAACGTACGTGGGCCAGTTGCGCGCGCTCGTCGAGCGCCACCTGGCTGAGTTGAATGCCGCCGAAATGCCGGTGCCGCCGTCGCGGACGAGCGGCGAGTCCGAGGCCGTC
>DATEKK010000057.1:0-28246 GCA_035277485.1 Gemmatimonadaceae bacterium | reverse complement strand
CTTGTCGTCATCCTTCACACCTAGAGCGAGGAAGCCCTCAATGCGCGCTTCCAGTGAGCCCTCACATCGCACTCCCACCGGAGCTAGCGCGCCGAGGTGTACCGACCTGCCGCCTCATTTTCCCGAAATTCCCCGAAGACCTTTTTTTTTGTAGAGCTTCGCTTCTCGCCGCCCAGCGATCAGTAAGATCCGCTCAATCCGCCCAATCCGTGTTCCCCAGAGCGAGGAAGCTCACCACCGCGCTCGCTTCCTGCTAACAGAACTTCAGACTAGTCCCACACTAGTGGTTCATGATCGCTGGCCCACGATAGGTCGCCGCCGCCACGACAATACTTCCCGCAATCGCGACGAACAGCCCCGGTCCCGGCCGCGCGACGAGCATGGCATCAGCGCCGACCCCATGCATCGTCTCGAACAACCGCCCCACAAGCCACACCGTGAAGGCGAACATCGTGAGGCCAAGCGTTAGGCCGCCGAGCTGCAGCCAACGCGCCCGACGGACGAACATCGCAAGCCCGATGCCGACCGACGCTACCCCGCCCGCAAGCACCAACCAGCCGTACAGCCCGATCAAGCCCGAGTAGTGCTGGAGCCCGGCGAACAGCGTGATCCACGGGAGCAACGCTCCCGTGGCCACGAGTCCTCCGCCTAACACAACCGCCGCCGCTCGCCGGCGGCTGATCACGTCGCCGCTCACGCTCATTTCTTCGGCTCCACGGCGAAGAACAGATACGCGTTCGACCGGATGTCGCCGGTGATCCCCGCACCCTGCGCTTGCAGCGTGCGCACCGTCGCCAGATCCTTGCCCGCGACGATCTTGTCCCACACCGCGGGATCCGTTACGCCGATCACCACAATCTCCCACCAACCGGCTTGGCCGCCGGCCGCGTGCGCGTCGCTGTCAATGATGTGACTGTGTGCCGGTAGCGGCGCGTTCGCCGCACCAGGGCCCGCGAGGCGGGACAGATCAATCGTCGACGGATGGTTGATGCAGAATCCGACGGTCGGGCACTGCAACGTGTTGTCCGGCGGCCGGAATCCCATCGGCGTCATCACAAACAAGAACGGAATCTTTCCGGGACGCGGATCCACCGTGCCGTCCTCGCCGACCTCGCAGTGCGTGGTCGCGCCGCTCGACGGCGGCTCGGCGCAGAAGAACGGCTTGTGGTAGAAGAACGTCACCGTCTGTCCGTCGTCCCACCCGTCGGTGGTGCCCATCGGCGCGCCGTCTCGTGCGTTAGTCGACATCTGTCCCATCACGCCGCGGACAGATGCCTCGGTCGGAGCGCGCTGGTCGTTGCAGGCGAGCACGCCGGCAGCGAGCGCGAGCACAGCGGGGATCACAATAGTAGCTCGTCGCATTCGGGCCTCCGGAAAAATGGATGTTGGACGTAGCGCTCTGGTACGACACGAGAGGCGGCGGCGGATCTGTCCAGGGCGACCGACTGCACAGACCCGTGCCGCGCGTGCAAGGCGCGAACCGAGCGCGCGCCTAAACGCCAAGTCGCGACGCACCTGCGGTGGACCGATGCGCTACCGTGGCGAGTGTTGCTCGGCGCGCAGCGATGCTGTGGCCGCGCTCGCCTCGTGCGTCACTCGCCTCGCGCAGGCGGCGACCCGGATTGATGCAAACAGGTCTCGATTGTGGCGGCGTCGTCGCTCCGGCAGCGCCGCTTGGGCGGCGACAACTACGCTCGGCGCGTCTCGGCCTCCACAATACGTGCCACTCGCTCTCGCGCCTCGATCACGTCATCGCGCGAGGGTCCCACGCGAAGGCGCGCGACACCGCCATGCTTCGGTATTACCACGATGCTTTGGCGGCGAGGCGGCTTCGGGTCGGTGCCCCAGTGTTCCCATGCTGCGCGGGGGAGATCGGTGCCGCCTAACGGCGCGTCGATGTCGACCGGCAGAAAGACGACGCCAGCACCCTTGCTCCACGACTGAGAAAACGTGTCCTCAATGTCCGCGGCGCCAGCGTGTCTCGGCCGATACCCCACGATTACGATCGCCCTGGAGTCGCCGAGGAACGCAGAACGCAGAGCGCGACGAAGGCGCCTTCCACGCATGGCCAACGCGATCCCGATCGGACCGGCCGCAACGACGGTGGCGACGCCCACCGCGATGACCGTGGCGAACATTTTCACTCGCAGGACCGTGAGCGCCCAACGCCCGCGCGGCGAGCGCGCCCACGCCTCGCCGCGGGCGCGCGACGCCTTCACGCAAATCTGGAAGCATGCCGCATGAATCGTGAGTCGCGTCGACTCAGGCACATGCGCGAGCTCCGGTGCGAGATCGCACGCGGCAACGTTCTGTCCGCAGATGACGCACGCGGCCGGCGACTCTGCCTCCGGCGTGTCCGTCACCGAACGCTCACGTCGGCCGCCGCCCGCGCAGCGCGGCCAGCAACTGTTCATGCGTGGCGATGAGCTGCCTGAGCGAGGCCGCCTGCTCCTCGCGGAGCGCAATCTCCTTCCGCTTGAGCTCGAGCGACTCGCGTTGCGTTTCACGCAGCTGCTGTGTGCGCCGCTCGAGGCTCTCGCGGTTCGCGGCGATCTCTGCCTTGTGCTCATCGAGCTTCTGCCGAACCTCGGCCTGGTGCTTCATCGCGACGCGCTGCCCTCGCATCTGCAGCACCGTGGAGAACACCAGTGATCCAACGATGACGACAATGATGACAGCCCAGAACGAGAATGCGAATGCCATGGCTGGCTCCTCCCGAATGCGAGAGTGTGGCGAATGCGGCGTACTCGAAAAGGACGACTCGCCGGAGCGGGGCGTCAACCGCGCTCGCCAGGGGCAGTGCCCCAGACAGCCGCGCGGCCGGCGGCGCTTGACAGTCCATCAATACGTAGGCACCTTACGCATCCTACGTAGCGCATCTACATATGGAGCCACCATGGCCCGCCACGCACCGCCGACCTCGCGCATCGAGCTCCTGCAAGGCACGCTCGATTTCATCATCCTCCAAGCGTTGCGCTGGGGACCGAGCCACGGCTACGGGCTGCTTCTGCTCATTCGCGCCCAAACCGCAAACGTGCTCCAGGTAGAAACGGGGTCGCTCTACCCGGCCCTGCAACGCCTCCTCCGCCAGCGCGCGATCGCAGCCGAATGGGGCGTGTCGGACACCGATCGGCGCGTGCGCATCTACCGGCTCACGCCGAAAGGCCGGAAGCGGCTCGCGGCCGAGCGCTCGCGGTGGGAGCGTTTGTCGGAAGCCATGGCGGGTCTCATGCACCCACCCGCCGCGGAGGACGCGTGAGCCGCTTCGATTGGCTCCCCTGGCGGCGCTCCCGCCTCACGGGTGACCTCGCCGACGAGCTCAAGGCGCACCTCGAGATGTCGGCCAAGGACCGCGTGGCGCGCGGCGAATCGCCCACCGACGCCGCGGCACACGCGCAGCGAGAGTTCGGCAACGTGGGCCTCGTGCAGGAAATCGCGCGCGACGAATGGGGCGCCGCAGGGCGCTGGACAGAACACCTCGCGCAGGACGTGCGCTTCGCCTGTCGCCAGCTCCGCCGAGCGCCGGCGTTCACGACGATCGTCATCGTGACCATGGCGTTAGGCTTAGGCGCGACGACGGCGATCTTCAGCGTCGTCAATAGCGTGGTGCTCGAGCCGCTCCCGTATCCGCAATCGGATCGCATCGTCCGGCTGTATCAGCTCACCGACAAGGGCGCCCGCAATTCCGTTTCGCAGCCCAACTTCCATGATTGGGCGGAGCGCACGCACAGCTTCTCGAGTATAGCCCTGACGTCGGGCTGGACGGGAACCAGTACGGTCGAAACACCAACCGGCCCGACGCTAGCTCGTGTCACGCCGGTCACGCGCGACTTTTTCAAGGTGCTCGGCGTGCATGCCCAGTTAGGCCGGTTGTTCGCGCCCGAAGAGCAGCGATTCGGCGGGCAGGGGGCAGCCGTCATCAGCGACGCCTTCTGGCGCGAGCAATTCGGCGCCGAACGCAGCGCGATCGGACGACCCATCACGTGGGGAGGCGATAGCTACATCGTCGTCGGCGTGCTGCCCGCCACCGTCGACTACCCGCAAGGCAACGAGGTGTGGGTCCCGATGGAGCTGTTGCAGCCGAGCACTGGCCGCACGTCTCAAGGCTACAGGGTCATCGCGCGGCTGCGGAACGGGATCACCGAAGACGTCGCACGACGCGACCTGAGCGCCGTATCGCGCGCGATGAAGGTAGAGTACGGCAATCACACGGCGATGTCCGACGCGACGCTCGTCGGCCTTCGCGAGCAGATGGTGGGCAACGTGCGCCCGCGGCTCTTCATGCTGCTGGGCGCCTCGGCGTTCCTGCTGCTCATCGGCTTGGCGAACGCGCTCAACCTCATGACGACCCGCCTCGTCGTTAGGCGAAGCGAGCTCGCTGTGCGCGTCGCGCTCGGCGCCGCGCCATCGCGGTTGGTGAGGCAGATGCTGGTGGAATCGTCGGTGCTCGTGGGGCTGGCGGCGTTCGCCGGCGTATGGCTCGCGGTGGTAGCCGTTAGGCTCGTGGTCGCCGCACCCGCGTCGGCGTTGCCGCGCGCCGGCGAAATCACGGTCGATTGGCAAGTGCTGGCGTTCACGGCCGCGCTTGCGGCGCTCCTCTCGCTCGCGCTTGGGGGATTGGCCGCGTCGCGCATCGCTGGCCAGCAGGTGCGCGACGCGCTCACGTCCAACTCGCGGACGGTCGCCGCGTCCGGCGCCGCACTCCGTCGTGTGACCGTGGTCGCCCAACTTTCGCTCACGGTCGTGCTGTTGAGCGGCGCGGCGCTCCTCGGACGCAGCTTTCTCAACCTCCTGCGCGTGAATCCCGGTTTCCGCACTGATCACGTGGCCGTCATCGAAGCGACGCCGACGATCACCGATCGGCAGCAGCGCCTCGACTACTACAACACACTCATCGATCGTGTGCACGCGCTGCCGGGCGTGAGCGCCGTAGGGGCAGGGACGGGCGTTCCGATCGCCAACTCGCCACCCGACGGCGGCTATTTGCTGCTCGACCAGCCGACGGACTCGATTGGACTGGATGCGTGGCTCACCTTCCCCGCGTCGCGAAAGGGCCACGCCAACTACGTGGTGGTCGACGGAGACTACTTCCGAGCGTTAGGCATGCCGCTCGAGCACGGACGCCTCTTCGATGCGCGCGATGGCGTGAGCCACGAGTCGTTCGCCGTGGTGAGCGAACGATTCGCCGCCCAGTCCTGGCCCGGAGAGAATCCGATCGGGAAGGCGGTCTGGTTCGGCAACATGGATACGGATCCGCGCTCGTTCACCGTAATCGGCGTGGTCGGCGACGTGCACGACGACGGCCTGGCTGCCGCACCGCCGCCGACATTCTACGCGTACTATCCGCAGCGCCTGCTCACGTACTGGCCGTTGTCGCTCGCGGTCCGCACGAGGGACGATCCCGCACTGGTGATCGCGTCCATCAGACGCATCGTTCACGATCTTCGTCCGGATGTGGCGGTGCGAGCACGCACGATCGACCGCGTCGTCGCGACGTCGGTGGCCGATCAGCGTTTCACGCTCTTCATCATCCTCGCGTTCGCCGGCGCGGCCTTGGCGTTGGCCACGCTCGGCGTGTACGGCATCGTGTCGTACGTGGTCGCGCAGCGCACGCGGGAGATCGGCGTGCGCGTAGCGCTCGGCGCCCAACGGAGCGACGTGCTCGGGTTGGTGGTGGGTGAGGGGCTGCGTCTGTCTCTGATCGGCATTGCGATCGGCATTGCCTTCAGTTTGCTCCTGACTCGCGTCATGGCGGCGCTGGTGTTCGGCGTGAGTACGACGGACCCGATTGCCTTTGCGGGAGTGGCGGCCCTGTTGCTGATCGTCGCGTTCGTCGCCGCGTACGTCCCCGGACAGCGCGCGACACAGCTCGATCCGTTGGACGTGCTGCGCAGCTCCTGACGGCGGCCCATAGACTTGACAAGGGAAGCGGCCGGTCGCATCGTTACCCTAAGCTTGCCAAGGGACGAGACAGCCATGCCGACCGCCCGCGACCCGGGTGACCTGCTCCAGGGCACCCTCCGCATCCTGATCCTCAAGTCGCTCCTGTTAGGCTCGGCCCACGGGTACGCGATCTCGCGCTGGATCGAAGACACCACCGGCGATGTGCTGCGCATCGAGGAAGGGTCGCTCTACCCGGCGCTCCGCCGCCTCCAGGACCGCGGACTTGTCACATCGGACTGGGGGCTCTCCGAGAATAATCGGCGCGCCCGCTACTATACTATTACTCGCGCCGGCCGCGCGCTCCTCCGCGCCGAAGCATCCATCTGGCTCGAGTACGCGCACGCCGTCACCCGCGTGCTCCGTGCCGAGCCGTCGCTGGCATGAGCGACGATCGCGCGCCGCGGTGGCGGCGGTATCTGCGGCTCGCGCGCCCGAACGTCCCCGCTGATGTCGACGACGAGCTCGCGTTCCACATCCAGTCCCGCATGGAGCGCAACATCGCGCTCGGCCTGACGCCCGAGGAGGCCCGGCGCGATGCGATCGCGCGGTTCGGCGATATCGACGCCGTACGATCGGTGCTCGTCAGGCACGACGAGCGCCGGGACGCGATGGAGCGCCGCACGGAGTACATCGCCGACTTCGTCCAGGACCTTCGCATCGGCTGGCGCGCGCTGCGCCGCACGCCGGCCTTCGCCGTCGCGGCCGCGCTCACGCTCGCCCTCGGCATCGGCGCCAACACCGCAATCTTCTCGGTCCTCAACGCCGTGGTGCTGCAGCCGCTGCCGTACGCGCACCCGGGCCGCCTGGTCACGCTGGGGCAGGGCTCCTCCGGCGAGTACCTCGCCCTCCGCGAACGTTTGCGCACCGTCACCGACCTGGCCGAGTGGGATGCGACAACCGATCCGGTGGACGACGGGCGCGATGCGCTCCGCCTCACGGGCGTCGCGGTCACGCCCAACCTGATGCCGCTTTTGGGCGCGTCGCCGATGCTCGGCCGCGGCTTTGCGCCTAACGACGGCGTGCCGGGCAGCGATCGCGTGCTCGTGCTCAGCTACGCCACCTGGCGCCGCGAGTTCGGCGGCGTTCGAGACGTGGTCGGACATACGGTCACCCTGCAGGGCCTGCCGTATACGATCATCGGCGTGATGCCGCCGTCGTTCCGGTACCCGAACGCGAACGTCCAGTACTGGCGGCCGTATGCCATCGACCCCAAGAACATTGGGCTCATGTGGGGAGTGGGCGGCAAGGAATTCGTCGGCCGGCTCGCGCCTAACGCAACGCTCGACCAGGCGCGCCGCGAGGTGCACGCCGTATGGCCGTCGCTGCGGTCGGCCAACCCGATCTGGGACCCGGGCCCCGAGTATCGCCGCGACGCGACCGCCACGCCGCTCAAGGCCGGCATCGTGGGCGCGAGCGCGCCGCTCCTCTGGATGCTCTTCGGCGCGACGCTCCTCGTGCTGCTCATCACGTGCGTCAATGTCGCGAACCTGCTCCTGGCGCGCGCCACGGCCCGCGAGCGCGAGCTCGCCGTCCGCGCTGCGTTAGGCGGCGGCCGCGGCCGCCTCGTGCGGCAGCTCATCACCGAAGGCCTCCTGCTCTCGGGGCTTGGCGCGGCAGCCGGCGTTGGACTGGCGATGCTCGCGGTACGCGCGCTGGTGGGCGGAGTGCCAACGGGCCTCCCGCGCGCCAACGAGATTGCCGTGAGTGGTGTCGCACTGCTGTTCGCGCTCGCCGTGGCCATCGCCACCGGTATCGTGTTCAGCATCGTGCCCGCGATTCGCGCCACTTCGGCAGCCGCGGGCGCATCAGGCTCCATGCTTGGCCGCCGAGCGACGTCATCGAAGTCGCACGCGCGCACGTTGGCGTTGCTGGTGGGCGGCGAGATTGCACTCGCGGTGATGCTCGTCGTCGGCTCGCTCCTTCTCGTGCGCAGCTTCGCGGCGTTGCGGTCGATCGCGCCCGGCTTCGATCCGACCCACGTCATCGCCGCGCGCATCTCCGCGCCGGCCGCCACGTATGCGCCGGGCACTGACCGCCTCGCGTCGTTCTACGCCGACGTGCTCGACCGCACGCGCGCGACACCCGGCGTTAGGAGTGCGGCGCTCGTCGACCAGCTGTCGCTCGTCGCGCCGGTCTGGAGCCAGGCCATCCGTGTGCAGGGACAATTCGAGGACGTGACGCACACGTTGCCGATGGTCGATCACCTGCAGACCGTGTCGCCCGGGTACTTCGAGACCATGGGCATTCGCGTGCTGCGCGGGCGGTCGTTCACGGACGACGATCGCGCCGGCGAGCCGCCGGTGGCGATCGTGAGTCGCAGTGTCGCCAATCGGTTCTGGCCGGCAGGCGACGCCATCGGCCAGCGCATCGGATATCCGTTCGACAGTCCGTGGATCACCATCGTCGGCATCGTGCCGGATACCAAGCAGGACAGCCTCCGCGACACGTCCACCACGACGATGTATCTGCCGTGGGCGCAGCGCACGAAGATGGTCGGCTCGGAGCTCTGGTTAGTCGCGCGCACTTCCGGCGACCCTGCTGCCGCCGGCGCGGCCATGCGCCGCATCGTGCAGGACATCGACCGCGGTGTGCCGGTGAGCGATGTCCGCACGATGGACGATGTCGTGTCCGGCTCCGTGGTCGGCGCACGCTTCACGACCGCGCTCGTCACCGTGTTTGCGTTAGTCGCGCTCGCCCTCGGCGCCGTGGGCATTTTCGGCGTCATGTCGTATGTGGTGAGCGAGCGGCGCCAGGAAATGGGACTCCGCATCGCGCTCGGCGCGTCTGAGGCCGGCGTGGTCAAGCTCGTCGTTGGGCGGGCGCTCCGTCTCGCGGCGATCGGCACCGTCGCGGGACTGGCGTGCGCGGTCATCGCGGTGCGCCCGCTCGATCGGTGGCTGTACGGCGTTTCGCCGATCGATCCGGTGACGTTCGCCGGCGTGCCGATCGTGTTCGCGGCCGTCGCGCTGCTGGCGAGCTACATCCCCGCGCGCCGCGCCGCTCGCGCGAGTCCGGCGGCCGCTATGCGAGAGGGACCGGGCGAGAAGGCCGGTTAGGCGCCGCGTACGGTTTTCCCCCACGCATTCAAGGCGTTCCCCCGACTTCGCTGAAGGCCGCACCGTGCCACTGTGCACGGGAGTTCGCGTGCAACGTGGAGGATGCAACCATGACAATGCTGCTTGCCCAAGGCCATTGGTGGTGCCCGGCATGCGGGTACGGCATGGGAGGATGGACGATGCTGTTCATGGGCCTGTTTTGGATCGTGGTCATCGCTGTCACGGTCTGGGTTCTCGCTCGGTTCACTGGATGCGCTGACCGTCGCCGGGCAACGCCGGGCGCCGGGAGCGAGGCGGAAGGGATCCTGCGGGAACGCTACGCCCGCGGCGAGATCGACGAGGCGGCGTACCGACACATGCTCGACGAGCTGCGACGTTAGGCTGGATCTTCTGGTACGCGCAGGTGCCGACGCGATCTCGGGCGCAGCACGCGCGGCGCTCCGCGCACGCGCACCTCGATCGGCCGCCGGCGATTCGTGCCCACCACGATGATGCTCGGCGTCACCGCGATGGCCCCGCGCGTTAGCCAACTCACCGCGCTCGCGAATCCGAAGTAGAGCGAGGTGAGCAGCGTCGTCCCTCTGGTCGCGAGTTGCGGCGACGGGAGCACACGAACGTCGCGAAGTCCGAGACTCTCGAGACGCGTCTCGAGGTAGCGGCTCTTGATCACGTAGATGTGCTCGGGGTTGAACGGGCGAATGCTGGCCTGCAGGCGTTGCCGCGCGCGCGACCTCGTTGCCCGATACCATTGCTGCCACAGCTTGATGAGCAGCCACTTGTTCTGCGATCGGATGACCACGCTCCCGCCCGGCGCCAGGAGCCGGCCTAACGCAGTCCAGAGCAGGCGCAGGTCGGGCTCGTAGGTCAGCACGTCGCTCATGACGATCACATCGTATCGGCCCTCGTGCTCGACGAGCGCCCCTGCATCGCCGGTGAGCGTCGCAAACCCGAAGCGCTCGGCGGCCGAGCTCGTGGCGATTTCCGCGATGTCGTTTACCACGACATACAGATCGGGTCGCCGCGCGACGAGCTGCGCCATGAGATCGCCGCGCGCCCCGCCGATGTCGAGCACGCGCGCGCCCGGCGGCGCGACGCGGTCGATCACACGCGCCAGATGCCGGAAAATGCGCCGCCTCGACACACGAAAATATTTGTCGTCCTTGTACACGACGTCGAAGTGTGTGCGGACCACGTGCGGGTCGAGGTGCACATCACCCCATACCAGCCCGCACTCGCTGCACTCGAGCAGCCGGATGAGCGTGCTGTAGTAGATGAATTGTCCCCACGTCTTCGGCAGCGGACGACCTCCGCAGTCGGGACAGCGCCGGATTCGCGCGGCCTTGACCTCCTTGAATCCGTGCTTCCTCGCGTATCGCATCCACCGGCTGTTGCCATTGAAGCCCACGTTGCGCTCGAGAATCGTCCGGTAGTCGCGCTTCAGCTTCGCCATCGCCTTTACCCATCGGCACACGGTCCCATTTGGTGCGGCGTTAGGCGCCGCCCATCTGACGCGCGATGGCGATCGATGGAGCGACCGTCGCGCGGCCGGGCGGAGTCCTGCGTCACTCGTGCCCGTTCGGCCGATATCGAGCGAGCAACTGACGTGGTCGGCTTTGTGTCCGCTTCACAGCACAAAGGGCCACTGTCAGACTCGACAGTGGCCCTCGCCTCGCGCGATCAGTGGCGAGCTTAGTGCGCCGCGGCAAATTGACGCATGAACTCCTCTCCGCGCGTCTTCATCTCCTGGGGCGTCAGATCTTCCTTGTGCGTCGCGATCGTCCACCAATAGCCCTCGGGATCCACGATCACTCCGCACCGGTCTCCCCAGAATTGATCCGCCATTTCTCCCATGCCACCCGGTGCAACCTTGGCGCCCGCCTTGATCGCACGATTGTACAGGGCGTCGCAATCGTTGACGTACAGCCAGATCGACACCGGCGAGCCGTTGTGGTCCTTGGTCGTGTTGCCGCCCATCATGTCATCGTTGAGCATGATGGGTGAGTCGCCGATCGTGAGCTGCGCGTGCATCACCTTTCCGTCGGGTCCCAGAAAGCGCGACACCTCCTCGGCGCCAAGGGCCTTCTTGTACCAGTCGATCGCCTTGTTGGCGTCCGCCATGGTAAGGTGCGGCGTGACGGTGTGATACCCGGCCGGAATCGCGTTCTTCGCTTTCGCCATGTGTGCCTCCTGCGAATGATCGTGAATCCTCATCCTCACAAGGCCAGGCACGAAAGGCAAGCGTGTTGCGCAAACTTTGACGTTCCGTGCGGGAGCGTTACACTAAGCAACCGCTTCGCTCTCACAGTGGAGGGACCTCCGATGCGCCGCACACTTCGGACCGCTTCGCGGATCGTCGCCGCTTCGTCGCTCGCGCTCGCGGTCGCCGCCGCGCGCCCCCTCACACCGCCCGCGCACCACATCGTCGAGTACGCCATCCCTCGGCCTAACGCATTTCCGCACGACCCCGCGGTCGGCGCCGATGGCATCGTGTGGTACACGGACATGTCCAACAGCTTCATCGGCCGGCTCGACCCGTCCACCGGGAAGATCACGGACTATCCGACGCCCACGCCGCACTCGGGACCGCACGGCATCATCGTCGCGCCGGATGGCGGCGTGTGGTACACCGCGAACGTGGCCGGCAAGTTAGGCAGACTCGACCCCAAGACCGGACAGATTCGCGAATATGCGCTGCCGGCCGAGGCGCGCGATCCGCACACACCGCTCTACTACGAGGGCAGGGTGTGGTTCACGGCGCAGGGCTCCAACCTGTATGGCGAGCTCGATCCCGCGACCGCCAAGGTGCGCATCTTCCCGCTCGCGATCCCGCACGCGCTGCCGTATGGCCTGGTCGCGGGACACGATGGCGGACTGTGGATGGCGCTCTTCGGCACCAACGCCGTGGCGCGCATCGATCCAGCGACGGGCGCGTTGCGCGAATTCCGCGTTCCCGATGAGAAGGCGCGGCCGCGCCGGCTCATCGTCGACGCAGAGGGTCACGTGTGGTTCACCGACTACGCGCGGCACAAGTTAGGCGAGCTCGATCCGGCCACCGGCCAGGTGCGCGAGTTCGCCTCGCCGGGCGGCGACGAGTCCGGTCCGTACGGCATCGCGCTCGCGCCCGATGGCCGCATCTGGTACGACGAAGCCGGCACGAGCCACGTCATCGTGTTCGACCCCAAGACCGACAAGGTCGATGAAGTGGTCGACATCCCGACCAAGGGCGCGATCATCCGCAACATGGCGGTCGACGCGGCCCGCGGCCGTCTGTGGCTCGCGCTCAGCGGCACGGGGCGGATCGGGCTCGTCGACCTCCGTGGAGCGCCGGGCGCCTAGCCCGGCTTGGGGCGCGACCCCTTGCGTTTCGATGGCAAAGCTCGCATTCTCCCCCATCGAAACCAAATGGGAGCGCCCCGTTGACCGCCTCGATCGACATCCTCCGCGGCACGCTCGACGTCCTCGTCCTCAAGGCGCTTTCCTGGGGACCGAGCCACGGGTACGACGTGGCCACCTGGATCGAGAAGGCCACCGGCGACGTGCTGAGCGTCGGCGAAGGTACACTCTATCCGGCCTTGCACCGTCTCAGAAGTAAGGGATGGGTGCGCTCGTCGTGGGGCGTGTCCGACAACGGGCGACGCGCGTGCTACTACGAGCTCACCGCCGCGGGCCGAGCGCAGCTGCGTGTCGAGAAGGCCAACTGGACGCGGTACGCAACCGCGGTGTTCGCCGCGCTCGCGGCGCCCGCCAAACCAGCGTGAGGACGCGACCATGCCGCGCGATGATCGTTCGCCGAAACGAGGGTTGCGCGCTCGACTGATGTCGCGCGGACCGGAACGCGACATCGACGACGAGATCGCGTATCACCTCGAGCGCCGCATTGCGGAGTACGTCGCGCAGGGAATGGATCCGGCCGCCGCGCGCGAACGCGCGATGCACCGCTTCGGCCAGGTGTCCGGCGTGCGGGCGGAAGCCATGCGCGTGGAGCGCGCGTTCGTACGCCGCCAACACGCCGGCGAATTTTTTGGTGCGGTCATGCGCGACGCGCGCATCGCGATGCGCGCCATACGCAAAAGCCCCGGCTTCGCCTTCACCGCCACCATCTGCATCGCACTCGGCGTCGGCGTCACGACCATGATCCTGTCGGCGGTCGACACGATCCTGCTCAAACCGCTGCCATACCCCAATGCGAACCAGCTGGTGTCCGTGTACGCGCAGGACATCCCGCGCGGATGGCACGGCATCAACATCTCGTACAAGGATTACGCGTCCTGGCGCGACGACAATCGCACGCTCTCGGCGCTCGGCATCTGGACCTGGTCGACCACCACGATCACCGACGGCGAGAGCGAGCGCGTGGCCGGCGCCGCCGTGTCCCCCAACCTGTTCCCGTTACTCGGCGTTAGGCCAATGTTAGGCCGCGGGTTCCGGCCGGAGGAGGAACGGCTCGCGGCGTCGGACGTCGTGCTCCTGAGCTACGGGCTCTGGCAGCGCCGCTATGGCGGCGACAGCGCGATCGTTGGGCGCACCATCTCGATGGAAGGACGCCCGTATCTCGTTGCGGGCGTGATGCCGCCGGGCTTCAATTTTCCGGACCGCGGCGAGTTCTGGATGCCGTTTGCGAGCGACGGCCCATCGCAAGAGCCGCGCGGCAACCGCACCTATGCGGGCGCGATCGGACGCCTTCGCCCCGGCGTCACGCTCGCGCAGGCGAAGGCCGACCTCGCCCGCGTGTCCACGCAACTGCAGCGCGAGTTCCCGAACGACAACACCGGGTGGTCGGCGGAGATCGTGACGCTGCGCGACGACCTCACGGGCGATCTGCGCCGGCCCATGCTCATCTTCCTCGGCGCCGTGGCGTTCGTGCTGCTCATCGCGTGCGCCAACGTCGCGAACCTGACACTGGTGCGCGGGTTGTCGCGCCGGCGCGAGATCGCGGTGCGGTCGGCCTTGGGCGCCGCGCGCGGCGATCTCGTCAGGCAACTGTTCACGGAGAGCCTGCTCATTGCCGCGTTAGGCGGCGTGGCCGGCGCGGTGGCCGGCGTCTGGGCGGTCCGCCTCGCGCGCCTCGCGTTCCCGCGCGGGGTGCCGTTCTACTTCGATTTCGGGGTCGACGCGCGCGCGCTCGCCGCATCCGCGCTCGTCATCGTCATCACGGCACTCCTGTGCGGCGTGATACCGGCGCTGCGTGTCACGAAGCTCGACGTGAACCGCGCGCTCCGCGACGAGCGCGCCGCTACGGGCGGCAACGGCGACGCCCACGTGAGCGGACGATCGGTGTTGGTCGTCGCCGAGCTCGCGATCTCGACCGTGTTGATGATCGCGGGCGCGCTGCTCGTGCGCAGTTATCGTGCATACACGCACACCGATCTCGGCTTCGACCGGCAGGGCATTCTCACGGCGCGCGTCACGCTGCCGGACCAGGGGTACGACGACGTCGCGCGGCGCCTCGCGCTCTACACCGATCTCGAGACGCGCGTGCGCGCGATTCCGGGCGTAAGAATCGTCGGCTCGGCGCAGGGCATTCCGTTCAGCGGCTGGGATGTGCAAATGAATGCCTACTTCGCGGGACGGCCGGTCCCTCCGCCCAACGAGGGATTCGACTCGCACTTTCAGGTGGTGTTCCCAAACTATTTCCCGGCGATGGGCATTCCCCTGGTTCGCGGCCGTCCGTTGCTGCCCACCGACCGCGATACGCTGGCGCCCGTCGCCGTCGTGAACGAGACGTTCGTCCGGCGGGCGTACCCGAACGAAGATCCCATCGGGAAACGCGTCAAGTTCGCTCCGCCTAACGATCCGCAGCCCTGGATCACCATCGTCGGCGTGGTCCGGGACTTTCGTCACTACCGGCTGCCGCAGCCCATGGGGCCGGCGCTCTACATGCCGTACGCGATATCGCCGGGGCGAACGCAGACGCTGGTCATCCGTACGAGCCTAACGGACCCGTATACCATCGTGCCACAGGTGCGCGCCGCGCTGCACGAGGTGGATCCCAAGCTCGCGTTGTACGAGGTGAAGACCATGGACGACGCCGTGAACGATTCGCTCTGGCGACAGCGCGTGCAGAGCAGGGTGCTCGGTGTATTTGCGGCCCTGGCGCTGCTACTCGCGGCGGTCGGGCTTTATGGCCTCGTGTCGTACAGCGTGCTGCAGCGCACGCGGGAAATCGGCTTGCGCGTGGCCTTGGGCGCCCAACGATCGGATGTGCTCGGCATGGTCTATGGACAGGGCGGCCGGTTAGTCGCGGCCGGTCTCGCCATCGGGCTGCTGGTTGGCGCGCTGCTCTCGCGGACGCTCGCCTCGCTGTTGTACGACATCGCGCCCACGGATGTGACGAGCTACGCGCTCGCCGGCAGCGTGATTGCGACGATTGCGCTCGTGGCGCTCTACGTGCCGGCACGTCGGGCGGTCTCGATCGATCCGCTCAGGGCGATGCGAACGGAATAGGCGTCGGTGCGCCTACCGATCGATCTGCGCCATCTGAGTGGGCGCGTACCGTGGGCCCGAAACCTGGCCCGGCCCGAGCGCGCGCTCGAGTTGCGCCAGGTCGTCGTGCGTTAGGCGCACGTCCGCGGCCGCGACGTTCTCCTCGAGGTACGACCGTCGTTTGGTGCCGGGGATCGGCACCACGTCCGGGCCGCGCGACAGGAGCCACGCGAGCGCGATCTGCGCCGGCGTCGCCTCTTTACGCGCCGCCACTTCGCGAACCACCGACGCGGCCCGCATGTTCGCGTCGAAGTTGCCGCCCTGGTATCGCGGATCGCCCCGGCGATAGTCGCCTTGCGCGTACTCTTCCGCGCGCTGGACGTGTCCCGTGAGAAAGCCGCGGCCCAGGGGCGCAAATGCGACGAGGCCTACGCCTAACTGGCGGAGCAGCGGGATGATGCGCGGCTCGAGGTTCCGCTCCCACAGCGAGTACTCGCTCTGCAGCGCCGAGATCGGGTGGACCGCGTGCGCGCGGCGAATGGTCGACTCGCCGGCCTCGGAGAGTCCGAGGTGGCGCACCTTGCCCTCCCGAACGAGCTCGGCCATGGTGCCGACGACCTCTTCGATCGGCACCTTGGGGTCGACGCGATGCTGATAGAGCAGGTCGATGCGGTCCGTCTCGAGGCGCTGCAGTGAGGCTTCGACCACGTCGCGGATGTGACCCGGCCGGCTGTCCACTCCGGATATCGCACCGTTTGCGAACGTGAATCCGAACTTGGTCGCGATGATCAACCGGTCGCGCGCGCCGCTGCCTACCGCCTTGAGCGCGCGCGCCAGCAGCTGCTCGTTCTCGTACGGACCGTACGCCTCGGCCGTATCGAGGAACGTGACGCCCAGCTCGATCGCGCGGTGAATGGTCGCGATGGATTCGCGCTCATCGCGGTCGGCGGTCGTGCCGTACGCGTAGCTCATGCCCATGAGCCCCAGGCCCATGGCGGAGACGGAGAGACCCTGCGTGCCTAACGTGCGAGTACCGAGCATGGTTCGATGCGAGTTAAAGGACTGTAAGGAGCGCGTGACGCGGAGTGCGTCAGAATCGCTCGCCCTGCGATTCCCGCGCCTGACTGCCCACCCCGCGAATTCTCGACCACATCGTGTAGAAGAAAACCGCGAATCCCGCGATCTGCGCGAAGCCGCTGAGCACCACCATCCAGCGCAGCCAGCCCGCGGCGATGCCGCCACGCAGCAACTCGCCAACGACGCGCACGGCAGTGCCGACGGCAAGCAGCCAATAGGCGAGCTCGGCCAAGGCGGGGCGGTATCGCGTGTCGGATTTCACGGGTCGCGGAAACAGCCAGAGCGCGACGCCCAGGATCATCATCATGACGAAGCCGACGAAGATCGCGTGCGTGTGGGCGCTCACCTCGTACTCGGTGGGCGCCTGGCTGCTAAGGTCGCGCCGCACGATGAGCCAGCCGCCGATTGCGAGGCCGGCGGCGAGGAAGCCGATGGCGGTCTTGATGTACCGCCTAACGAGTGAGTGCACGATTACGCATCCACGACGATGGTCCCGATGGCGCCCTTCTGCCCATGGCCGAAGGCGTGATTCACGAACACGTATTCGCCCGCCAAGTCAGCGTGCATCTCGAAGATCATGCCGCCGCCCGGCGCCACGTTGTACGTCTGCACGCCGTGAATCGCGTTGCCGGGTGGCGCGCCCAGGTACACGGTGTCGAATTGTTCGCCCACCACGTGAAACGCGCAGGGGTGGGTCGGTCCTGCATTCACGACGTACATGCGTACGAGCTCGCCGCGCGGAACGTGGATCGGCTCCGCCTGATACTGGGCGGGACGTCCGTTGAACGCGAACAGATCGGGCAGTGTCCCGAGCATCTTGTTGTAATCGAACGGCGCGATCCCTCCGTTAGGCTGGCCCAGGTAGAACTCGCTCTGCACGAACACGAGCTCGGTGGCCCGGGGGAGCGGCGTGGGCGGGTCCACGATGATCGCACCGAACATACCCGACCCGAGGTGCATGAGGACCGGCGCCGTGCCGCAGTGGTAGAGGAAAGCACCCGCGTATCGCGGCTTGAACGAGTAGCTCACGGATTGACCGGGTATCACGGACCGAAACGCGCTCTTGGGATCGATCTGCGCCGCGTGAAAGTCCATCGAGTGCGGGATCTGTCCTTCGTTCGTGAGCGTGAATTCGATGGTGTCGCCCTGGCGGACGTGCACGATCGGGCCCGGCACGTCGCCGTCGAACGTCCACGCGGCGACGACGGTGTCTTGGCTGACGCGAATCGGCGTTTCCTTGGCGGTGAAATGGAGTCGCGTGAGGCGCTCGCGCGAGAGCGGCGGCAGTGTCGGGTCGAAACGATGGAAGGCGATCGCCGCCGCCGCAGCCGCCGCACCGGACTGCGCCGAGGACGCCGGCATCGCGTGATGCAAACTCGTATCGCTGCGGCTGTCCGCGTTCTGCGATGGCTGCGACCGTGCGCCCTGCGCCACCTGCGTCGACTCGGCACCAGTGCCGTGCTTGGCGACTTCCGTTGGGCCGCATGCGGCAACGGCTGCAGCGAGCACGGGTACCTCGACTAGAAACCGTCTCCGTGCGGCATCAATGGAGGTGCTGGACGACCGACCACGGCTCGAACGCATTGCGGCCTCGCATGGATGGTGTGAGTCACAAGAAGAGAGCGGCAGCGGCTTCGACGGAACATCCGATAGTAGTTGCCTACAAAGTAGGTCGGAACTATCTGATGCTCGCGGATGAGACCTACCGGCCAGAGCGCCACGCTTGCGCCCCCTGAGCGGTGAAACTATCGTTGCCCCAACCTCGTTAGTGGACCTACGATGCCCCGCGACGCCAGCGATCTCCTCCACGGCACCCTCGACGTGCTCGTGCTCAAGACCCTCTCCTGGGGTGCCATGCATGGCTACGCCATCGCCGAATGGATCGAGCGACGCGGCGAAGGCGAGCTCGTGATCGTCGACGCCGCACTCTATAAAGCGCTCCACCGCCTCGAAGAGAGCGGCGCCATCACCTCGGAGTGGGGGCTCTCCGACAACAACCGCCGCGCCAAGTACTACTCGCTCACCACGCGCGGCCGCGCGCGACTGCGTGCCGAATCCGAAACATGGAAGCGGTACGCGCTCGCCGTCGGCCGCATCATCGAATCGAGTTGACCCATGCAGGTTCCCTCCGGCGTTCGTCGCGCATTCCGGCTGCCCGCATCGCGCGGGCAGATCGCGCGCGACCTGGAGGACGAAGTCCAGTTCCACGTCGCCATGCGCGTGCAGGCGTTGGAGCGCGCTGGCCTCACGCACGATGATGCGGTCGCCGAAGCCCAACGCAAATTCGGCGACGTGCAGGACCTGCGCAACTACTGCGTCGCCATCGAGGTGCCACACATGCAACGGGCCCACCTTCGCGAGCGGATGGAGAGCATCGGGCAGGACCTCAGGTTCGCGCTCCGCCAGTTCCGCCGGTCGCCCGGCTTCGCGTTCATTGCAAGCCTAACGCTGGCGTTGGGCGTCGGCGCCACGACGGCCATCTTCAGCGTCGTCAACGGCGTCATCCTCAAGCCGCTGCCGTTCAACAAGCCGGAGCAGCTGGTGCAGCTCTGGGGCATCGATGCGAGCGGCCGCCATCTGCATTTTGCCGACCCCACGTTCGACCACCTGCTCGCCGAGAACCATACGCTGGCCGCCGCCGCGGAGTACAACCGCGAAGACATGTCGTTCTCGACGAACGGCACCGCGAATCGGGTAACCGTCGCCGGCGTCTCGAAGCAATTCTTCCGCGTGCTCGACGTTAGGCCCGAGCTCGGCCGCTTGTTCGCACCCGACGACGAGCAGAAGGGTTCGCCGATGGTGATCGTGATCAGCCATGGCCTCTGGATGCGCATGTTCGGCGGATCGCCGAGCGTCATCGGCACCACCGTCAAGAACGGGCAGACCCCCGTGACCATCATCGGCGTGCTGCCCGCGGGAAAAGAGTTTCCGGCCGGGACCGATGCGTGGTTTTCGCGCGAGCCCTTCGGCGAGGACGTGAGTTTCACCGCGCACAACTGGAACGCGATCGCGCGCGTGAAGGACGGCCTGACGACCCAGGCGGCGACCCGCGATGTCTCGATGGTGCTGCGCCGGTTGCACGCGGCCGTCGGCGATGCGACATGGACCTTCGACGGCACGGCCATTCCGCTCCGCGACCAGATCATCGGCTCCGTGAAACTCCTGCTGCTCCTCATCCTCGGCGCCTCGGCCGTGCTGCTGCTCATCGCGTGCGCGAATGTCGCCAATCTCCTCATCGCACGCATGGCCGTGCGCGAAAGCGAGATTGCGGTGCGCGTCGCGATCGGCGCAGGTCGCGGGCGCATCGCGCAGCAACTACTCATCGAAACATCGCTGCTCGCCGCCGTGGGTTGTGTGGGCGGCATGCTCATCGCGGCGGCCGGGATGCGCATGCTGCTCGTGCTGCGCCCCGCGCTCATCCCGCGCGTGGGCGAGCTGACGCTCGACTGGCGTGTGCTCGCGTTCGCGCTCGTGCTCTCCGCGGCCACTGCTGTTGCGTTGGCACTCGTCGCCGCGTGGCGCGGCACCGCCGGCGATCTGCGCGCCGCGCTGTCCCAGTCGCAGCGCACGCAAGGCGGAGGTGGTGCCAGCTACCGCGTGCGCGGCTCGCTCGTGGTCGTGCAGCTCGCCATGACGGTGGTGTTACTCATCGGCGCGGGCCTGCTGGCGCGCAGCTTCGTGGGACTCATGCGCATCGACCCCGGCTTCCGCACGCACGGGATGGTCGTCGCCGGAACGGTTTTCGATGAGCCACGTGGCGCCGATTACCTCGGTCGTCGCTCCGTGTACTATCAGCAGCTCGCCGAGCGTGCTCTGGCGATTCCCGGGGTGACGAGCGTCGGCATCTCGGATGCGCCGCCGTTCTCGAACGGCAGCAGCAACGGCACGTTTCTCGTGTTCGACAATGCGGGCGTCAAAATCGTTCCGGACGATTTCGAGGCGCTGTTCAAGGACAAGTCGCGGACCGGCTATGCGACGTATCGCACCGCGACCGGCGGCTACTTCAAGGCGATGGGGATCCCGCTGGTCGCCGGCCGGGTGTTCGACGCCACCGATCGCCCAGGCGGCCCCGAGGTCGCGGTGATCAACGCCGCACTGGCCCACAAGCAGTGGCCTAACGGCGATGCCATCGGCAAGGTGATCGAGTTCGGCAACATCGACGGAGACCTGACGCCGATGACGATCGTCGGCATCGTCGGAGACACGCGCGAAGAGGACCTGGCGGCCGAACCGGCATCCTCCGTCTACGTCGATTTCGACCAGCGTCCCGGCAACAGCAACGAGATGTTCGTGATCATGGCCGCGAACAACGAAGGGTCGGCGATTGCCGCCGCGCGCCGCTCGTTCCCCCAGGTGCGCGCCGACGTGCCCATGCGATTTCTGACGGTGGAAGACATCATCGGCCGGTCGGTGGACAGCCAGCGATTCATGCTGCTGCTCGTCGGCGTGTTCGGCGCGGTCGCGCTCCTCCTGGCGACCCTCGGCGTCTACAGCGTGATCTCGTATCTCGTGGCGCAGCGCGGGCGCGAGATCAGCATCCGTGTTGCGTTAGGCGCGTCGGCGTCGGAGATCGTACGCCTCGTGCTCCAGCAGGGCATCGCGTTGTCTCTGGTCGGCGCCGTCATCGGTGGCGTCGCGGCGCTCGCTGCCACGCGCGTGCTCAAGAAGCTGCTCTACCAGGTGAGCACCACCGATCCGATCGCGTTCGCGTCCGTGCTGGTGATCCTGTGCGGCGTGGCGCTCGTGGCCAGCTACATCCCGGCGCGGCGCGCCGCCGCATTCGAACCCATGGACGTGTTGCGTGGTGGCTGAGCCGCGCGCTGTCACTGGGACCTACGCTCATGAGGAAACGGGCAAAGCACAGACTACCCGTGCTTTGCCCGTTTGTCCGTGCTTTGCCCGTTTCCTCATGAGCGTAGATGCAAGTCAGGCCGGGTCGGGATTGCGGCATGCTTTCGTTCAGCAATGACAAAAATGGGAATCGACGCGAGCTGCACGGCCATGGCGAACACGATCACTGCCGGAATCGAGCTGCGATAGAGCAGCCCGGTGACGGTGCTGCCGATCAACCACCCCACGCCATAGCCGGTATAGAACAGGCCGAACGCGAGGTTGCGTTTGCCTTCGGGCAGCATCCCTGCGAGCACGGCCTTGAGCAGCGTGTCCTGCGTGGCATAGCCGACGCCCCACAAAATCAGTCCGGCCAACACGGCGCCGAAGCCGCCCAGAAAGACGAGCGGCGAGAAGAGCGAGCTGACGAAGATGGCCACGAGCACTACACGCAGGCCGGCGCGATCGTAGAGCTTGCCTAACCCAAGATTGACGAACACGCCCACACCCGTCGAGATCGCGAGGAACAGCGGAATCCACGCCATCGACACCACGTGGTGGCTGGACAGATGGAACGAGATGAACTCGAAGCTCATGAGGCCCGCGCCGAAGCATCCGGCCGCGAGCACGAACAGCCAGAACCGCGAGGTGAATCCGGTGGGTGCGGCGCGGCGGTCGCTCTCCTGTTCCAACCGCGACGGCACCGGGAAAATCACGCGCGCGACGATCAGCGCAACGATCGCGAGCGCCGCCGACACCAAGAGCAGGGAATAGCCGGTGCGATAGCCTAACCCGCGCGACAACGCGATCGCGAGGATGATCGGGCCGATCGTCGCGCCGGTCTCGTCGAGCGCCGAGTTGAGGCCGTACACCCATCCGCGGCCGAGCGCGCCGGTGGAGTACGAGAGCATCGCGCCCACCGTCGGCTTCCGAATCGCGCGGCCTACGCGCTCGAGGAGAATCAGGGCGCCGGCGACCTGCCAGTTGCCCGCGAACGCCATCGCCGGCACGGCGAACAGATTGATGATGTACCCGACGAACGTGAGCCCCCAATACTTGCCGGTCTTGTCCGCTGCCCACCCCGACACGGCGCGCAGGCTGTAGCCGAGGAATTCGCCCAACCCGGCGATGATGCTGATCGCCGCCGCGCCGGCGCCTAACGAACCCATGAACGGGCCGTTGATGCTGCCGCCCCCTTCGTAGGTCACGTCCGCGAAGAGGTTGACGATGCCCATTACCACGACGAACGCGAACGCGGATGCCGCGAGCGCGCCGTATCGCGAACGCGGCGCGTTGGAAGCAGTGTCGGTCACGCGCGGTGCCTAACGTCCGATCATGAGAATGGTGAACGAGCCCGGCACCGCCTCGCCGAACGACTCCCGGCTGCCGGGTACCGCGCCGGCCGCCGGCGGCTGGCGCTCGAGGCTGATCGTGAAGATACGATTCGTTTTCGTGTCGAGCGTGATGGTGCGCGCACCGTTCATGGTCTGGAGATCCTCTTCCACCACGAAGCTCGTCGGGCTCTGTTCCTTGACGACGGTCAGCGTGCCGTTGGCGCCCGTGCTGAAGGCTTCGCCGGTCGCCGCGTCGAACACCGCGCCGTCGGAGCGGCCCGCCAAGGGCAGCGTATCGAGGATGGCGCCGGTGGTCGCGTTCAGGATCACCATCGTCGGCTGCGGCGGATTCGCGGGCGGATTCCCCGACTGCGCGCACGCGGCGAACAGGATGTGGTGCGCGTCGTCGAGCGCCAGGCCGTTGCAGCGGCCATGGTCGCCTAACGAATAGTGCGCCGTCGCGCGCATCGCCTTGGCGTCGATGACCGTCACGCTGCCGGCCGTGTCCTGCATCACGTCGTAGATCGTGCCGTGGCCATCGGTGACGGCTTCCTCCGGCGTGCCGCCCAGGTCGACCGTACCCAGGACGGTCCCGTCCTTGGCATCGATCACCGTCGCGTTGCGCGTCGGATGGCTGAACACGTACACGCGGCGGTTGAACGGGTCGAAGAGAATGCCGTCGGGCCGCGCGGGCGCGACCTCGATCTGCTTGATGACGGTGAGCGACTTGGTGTCGAACATGGTCACCGCCGGGCTGCTCGAGAAGCCGTGTCTGGATGCCGGGTCGACGACCACGCCTTGCCCGCCGCTGTTCGGGATCTCGCCTAACGGAGCCAGGGTCGCGAGGTCGAACACGGTGATCCGTCCCGGCGTGCCGGGCCTGGCGGGCGTGCTGTCGGTGGCCGGCACGGGACGCGACCCGCCGCGTGGAATATAGAGTCGGCGTCCCGCGACGTCGGCGTAGACGTAGTCGTAGCCGCCCTCCCCGCCCACCCGAGCCCGCTTGAGCACGTGATACGGCTCGGTGGTCGAGGGTTGCTGCGCCGGAAGCGCAACGCCGAGAACGGCGGCGAGGAGAGCGGTGCAGACGGTGCCGAAGCGCATGGCGAAGGTCCATCAAAGGGGGATTCGCAACCAGCCTGCAACAAATTGCTGCACGATCACGTTGCCGTCAAAACCTGGGCGGTGCCTAACGTAACGGATCCGAAGGTATTACCTTGAGGCCTGGCGATGGCGGGCGCGGCCGTAGCCTGGCGCGCCCCGGGAAACAGGAGTGCCGTCGCAGGGATTGGTAGAACGCCTTCTCAACCGGAGATGCCCAATGAAGACTGCACGTTGTCTGATCACGGCGGTTGCGGTGTTCGCGCTCGGCGCCTGCGGCGCCGACAGCGCCGCCGGGCCGCAGAAGCTCGGCCAGGAATTGGTGGGGACATGGTCGGAAAATACGAGTGTCCCGGGATCGTTTCTCATCTTCACAGCCGTCGTGAGTGACACGACGGTGACCGGCGCCGGCACCTACAGCCTGGAGGGAGGCGGGGCAGGGAATCTCGCGGTGACCGGTTTCATTACCGGGTCCAACATTCTGCTCCAGTTCGCGGAAGACAACGGGACCACTGTTCACGTGAACGCCACGTTGGCATCGCACGACCAGCTCAATGCGAGCCTGTTCACCACGAGCGATCCGGTGCCCGTGACGTTCTCGCGATTGCTGCGCGAGTAGTATCGATACCGCGCGGTCGTGATATGAGACGGCCGTCGCGGCGCGAAGCGCGACGATCTGCGCGCTCCGCGCGGAGCCCACGCGCTGCCCGTTTGGCGAAAGCGCTGTCCGTTAGGCCGCGGCCCGCCTGGCGATACCGCCGGCGCGCAGCCGGAACGCCAGCACCAGCAGCATGATGCCGAACAGCAGCGCATAGGCGCCGATCCACAGGACCACCGTGAGCGCGCCCGCGCCAGGAAACACGAACAGGAATAGCCCGAAAATCACCGACAGCGCGCCGGCGAGCGCGAGCATCCACTCGCCGGTGATGACTTTGCGGAGCCGCACGGCGGCCACGATCTCTGCAACGCCGGTGATCAACGCCCACGCGGCGATGAAGTAGAGCAGCACGAGGGCCGTGATGCCGGGCACGAAGAACGTGATCAGCCCCGCGACGACGCCGGCGAAGCCCGTCACGAGCAACGACACCCAGTGCGGTTCCTCGCGACGGTCTCGCACCGCCGAAACGATCGCGAAGATTCCGTCGACGAACACGTACGCGCCCCAGACCAGCACGAGCGCGGCCAGGCTGATGGACGGATCGAACAGCGTGAGCAAACCGAACAGCACTGCGGCGAGTCCGCGGAGTGCGATCCAAGCCCAGTTGCGGCAGAGCAGGAATTCCATACGGCACCTCCATGTCGGAGGCTCCAACCTACGTGCGACGTTTGATCCGTCAACCTTCGGGTGACGAGCTCAACGCGCCGCGCATCGCGCGTCTGTGACGTGTCTGGCCTGGGCTAACGGGCGCGCGCCGCGTGTTCGACGTTGTCGACCGCGCCTCTCGCGCCGTGTTCCCGCGCGCAGTGCGCGCAACAGTCGCGGTGACCCGGGAATGATCGCGTATGGCCCTCTCAGCATCACCCTGTCATGGCGTCGCTCGGAGAATGATCGACACCGGGACGTGCTCCTTCTCCCGCTCGACGAACACGGTTACCAGAACGCGGTCGGCCCACGCGAACCGCGCCACCTGCTCGAGATCGGCCTCGCGGCTTCTGAACACATGTTCGTGTTCGCCGACTCTGAGCAGGAAACCCTCGAAGTCGCCGAAGCGGTCATAGACGAGTCCTTCGATCTTGCCGGTGAACGATCGCAGGTGCTCCTCGTGCCCGCCGCCGTGATCGTGATCATGGTCGTGATCGCGCCCGTGTCCTCCGCCTAACCCGCGCACGCGCTGAGCCACTTCATCCACGTATCGCTTGAACGGGAAATACCACCGGTCCTCGACGGGGATGGTGCGCAGGATGGAGCTGAGCGTGGCGAGCCGCCGTTCCTCGATGGGCAGAATGAGCTCCTGGTGCGCGACGGGCACCGAGATCTGGAAGGAGCCGAGTATGCGCCGCTGGTTCTTGACCGGCTTGAACGCGGACGCCGCGATCAGCGAGAAGTTCAATCCGGATGTGGACTGCGACCGTGCGCGCGCCGTGCCGCGAGTAGCCGCGGGCGGCGCGGCACGCGGTACCGGCGCGCGAACGGTCACCTGTTCCGTGGTGACCTGCCGCACGACGATCTTGAACAGCTCTCCATGCCTAACGGAAGCGGGCAGGTCCACCGACAGCAGCCCCGCGATGCCGGGACTGGTGCCGGGCGGAATCGGGACATACGTGACGCCGGCGGTTGTCGTGCTCACCGTATGATCGTCCACGCGGCGCAGGAGCGACGTCTCGTACATCCTCCCGGCGTAGCCGAGGATGTCGCCGGCGTTCACCGCCGGCAGATACAGCGTCGCCGTGCTGCCGACCGGTGTGTTGCCCCAGTCGATCATCAGCTCGTCCGGTTTCTCGGTACGCTGGAGCGTCGCACGCGTCGGACGGATCTGGAACGTGTGCTGGATGCGATGCGTGGCCGGGTCGCCGGGGTTGGCCGATTCCACGACGGCCAGGTTCCGTTGGGCGAGCTTGTCGGACGCGGCCGGCGTGCTGCCGCTCGGAATCGGGTCCGGATCGAAGGCAATCTCGGCCACCAGGCATTGATGGTAGCCGCGGATGAGATTCTGGATGCTCTGCTGTCCCGATGTGAACGGCCCGTCGGGCGGCGTCGGCTGCAGCGGGAATTGCAGCGTCGGCTGATTGATGTCGAGCCAACACCCGAAGTAGGACTCGACCTCGTTGCCCGTCGCATCCGGGGCGATGGTCAACACGTTCTTCGTATCCGTTTGCGCGGTCAACAACTGCGTTGCCGCGTTCACGCGGGGAGCGGCGAAGCAGGGAATCGTGACGAGCTCGCCCCCTTGGATGCCGAGCAATGGGATCGTGGTTCCGGTTAGGCCGCCCCGCCGGTAGCTGCTGCCGATGTCGAAGCTCGTTCCCGTGGATGCCGTCTGAAACAATCGGAAGAAGACGCGAACGTCTGGCGCCGGCGTGGCCAGCGCGCGATACCGCACGCGACACATCGCGAAGTTGTACACCGGCGTGCCGTTCACCAGCGTCGACAGCTCGAGGTGCGAGACGTTCTCGTCAATCGAGATGGAATCGAACGGGTGCAGGGGTGGCGCCGTCGTGATCGAGCGGAACCGGTCGATCACGTCGGAGATGAACGTGTTGGGATCGGTCCATGATCCGGTCGGGAGATATTGCGTGACCTGTGCGGGCGTCATCTGGAACACGCGCAGATCGGTGCTCAGCCACGAGATCGGTCCGTCCGTGAGATACGGATTCGGCTGCTGCGTGAGCTGGATGGTCGCGCCGGCCGATACACTCTGCGCGGTGAGCGAGGCGGTCAGTGTCACCGGCTCGAGTTCCATCGTGAAGCCGGCCGTGCTCGCGAACTGCATCGCGTAGACGAACGTGAAGCGCTGGGGCGTCGCGGGCAGCGACGGGTCCTGCACCAGCAGGCCGGTGCACGCCGCCGACAGGTCGGTGATTGCCGGCGCGAACGAGATCGTCGGCGCCCACATCTGCAGCTCCATTGCGTTAGGCGTAGCGGTCGTGATGCCGAGCTCGCCGGGCTGGAAGCCTTCGACGACGACGTAGAAGGCCGCGTCGATTGTCGCCGGCGTACCGCCCAGCGCGATCATCGCCGCGATCTCGTCCTGCCCGAACTCGCTGCGATCCGTGATGACGAAGCAATCCTTGCACACCACGTGACGCTCGGTTTCGAGCAGCGTGCCGCCGCCCGTGTCGACCACAAAGCCTAACCGGAACCAGTTGGCGACCATGTCGTCGTATCCGGTGATGAGGTCGCGCGTCCAGTCGGCCGGGGTGGTCGGCGTCGATTCGGGGAAGACACTGTCCGGTCGCGCTGCGGGCCACCACGACGGCTCATCCGACGTCGTGCCGCCCGAGCACGCGGTGAAATCGGCCTGCCACGGGCGCGCCATCATCTGCGTCACGCTGCCGGGCGTCATCCCGCTGTGATCGAAACGGAACGGCTCGACATACGGGAAAGACGACACCGTCGACGTCGCTTCGATGCCCGGGAAGAATGCCGCGCCCACGCAGTTCTCGAGCGCGGCGCGCGTCATTCCATCGGCGGTGAGCGAGGGCGCGACAGGCCCCGCGCCCCAGTCGTTAGTAAAAGTGCCGGCTGCCCATTGCTGAACGTTGTAGTACTGGAAGGGTTGGATCGCGGAGCTCCCGTACAGGAGCGGCATGTCTTTCGATCCAGAGGCCCCTTGTCCGGGCGGCTTGAGCTTGTTGAGAACGGTCTGACGGTCGCTCGCCGTGCCGGGTGGCGGGATGAGGTTCTTGAGCGTCGCGTGGTCGCCGGGCCCGAACGCCGCAGCCGAGACGCGCATGGCATTGATGCCGCGCAGCAGGAACGGCCAGATATCGTTGACAAACGACACGGCGGGATAGCCGGCCGTGCCTGGCGACGGCAATTGG
>DATEKK010000056.1:0-18873 GCA_035277485.1 Gemmatimonadaceae bacterium | reverse complement strand
CCGCGACCTCCTGCATGATCGGGCTGAACCGCGCGATCGCGCCGGCGCGCAGGTAGTCGCCGTAGGCGAACCCGCCCGGCAGGATCACGACGTCGGCGTTCTGCAGGTCGTGCTCTTTGTGCCAGAGATACACCGCGTGCTCGCCTAACACGTCGACCACGGTGCGGAAGGCATCGTAGTCGCAGTTGGATCCCGGAAACGTGACGACACCGAACTTCATGGCAGCCCCTCGACGCGCGCGATTTCGTAATCTTCGGTGACGGGATTGGCGAGCAGCCGGTCGCACATCTTGCGCACCGAGTCGCCGGCGGCGTCCGGCGTGGTCGCGGCCACGTCGAGCACGACGTGACGGCCAATGCGCGCGTCCTGCACGTCGCCAAAGCCCAGCGTGTGCAGCGCGTCGGCGACGGCCTTGCCCTGTGGATCGAGAATCCCCTTCCGCGGCACGATGTGCACGGACACTCTATACCGGCTCATTCACGGCCCTCGTCTGGCCCGGGGTTGAACGGGTGGATTTGTTCGCCTAACGGAACGTTGCGACGCCGGCGGCGCCGTCGTCGGTGCGGATGCTCGGCGAGCTCGACCGAGCGCTCCATCGCCTCGTCGTCCTCGTCGTCGTCGAGCAGCGGGTCGGCGCTCGGCAACCGATCGACCAGTCCTAACACGAACGTTTTGAGCAACCCGTACGCCACGTACGCGACCATCACCGGGAACGCGTAGCGGTTGTGGTCGAACGCCACGAGCGCGATGGCCACGATGAACGCGGCGCTGAGCATGATCGTGCCGGGCTTGCGCAGGCTGATGTTCGGCGGCGCGGGATAGAGCACGTGGCTGATCATGAGGAAGCTCAGCACGAGCATCACGGCCGGGAGCACCGTGTGCCACGGCCAGCCGCTCACCTTCGTGAAGAGGCTCGTTTGGCTGAACCACCAGTACGTGGCGAGCGTCATGCCCGCGGCGGGGCTCGGCAATCCGTGGAACTGCGTCTTCGCGCGGCCGCCCTGCTCGATGTTGAATCGCGCGAGACGCATCACCACGCACGCGACGTAGACGAAGCACAAGAGCCACTCCCATCCCTCGCGATTGAGCACGGCGAAGTACATGATGAACGCGGGCGCGACGCCGAACGTGACCGAGTCGACGAGCGAGTCGAGCTCGACGCCGAACCGGCTGGACGTCCGCGTCATGCGCGCCACGCGGCCATCGAGCGTGTCCATGACGCCGCCCAACACCACGAACCAGCCGGCCCACTCGAAGTCGCCGCGGGTGGCGGCGACGATGGCGAACACGCCGAAAAAGAGATTGCCCAACGTGAATCCGTTAGGCAACAGCACCACGGCGCGGCGCATGTCGGGGCGGGGAATGGCCGGTCTCACGTGGGCAGCTCCGCGAGGACGGTCACGCCGGCCGTCGGCCGGTCGCCCACGCGGGTGCGGATGATGGCATCCGGCGGCACGAATACATCCACGCGCGAGCCGAAGCGAATGAGGCCCATGCGCTCTCCTTGCACGGCCGGTGCGCCGACCTTCGCATACGTGGCGATGCGCCGAGCGACGAGTCCCGCGATCTGACGGACCAGCACCTTGTGCGAGGTGTGATCGATGCCCACCGACATCTGCTCGTTCTCCAGACTCGCTTTTTCCGCGGCGGCATTGAGGAACTTGCCGGGGTTGTAGTGCTCGTACGCGACCGTGCCGTTTACCGGATACCGGTTCACGTGCACGTTGAAGATGTTCATGAAAATCGAAATGCGGATGGCCCGGCCGTGCACGAAATCGGGCTCGTCCACCGGCGTGATCATCACCACGCGGCCATCGGCTGGAGCGATCACGAGACGGTCGCCGCGCGGTCCCATGCGCTCCGGGTCGCGAAAGAAGTAGGCGATCCAGATCGCGATGATGAGCACCACGATGCCGGCCACCCACAACGGCCACGAGCGGAACGCCAGGGCGAGCGCGAACACGACGACTACGGCCACCGCGCCGCCGACGATGAACACGAGACCTTCGCGCGCGAAGCTCATTGGCGCTCGCTCACGTCCAGGGACTCTCCCGTTAGGCGACGGTACGCGTCGAGGTAGCGGGCGCTGGTGGCGCGCACGACTTCGTCGGGCAGTTTCGGCGCCGGTGCCTCGCCGTTCCAGCGTCCCGCGCGGCGCTCGCCATCGAGATAGTCGCGCAGCGGCTGCTTGTCGAAGCTCGGCTGCGAACCGCCCGGCTTGTACGAATCAGCCGGCCAGAAGCGCGAGCTGTCGGGCGTGAGCACCTCGTCGACCAATACGATCGATCCATCGGCGGCGCGGCCAAACTCGAACTTCGTGTCCGCGACGATGATCCCGCGATTCTGCGCGATCGCGCTTCCGCGCGCGAAAATCGCGCGTGTGAGCCGCTCGAGCTCCGCGCCGACCTCTTCGCCCACAATCTGCCGCATGCGGCTCACGGTAATGTTTTCGTCGTGTCCCGTTTCCGCCTTGGTGGCCGGACTGAAGATCGGCTGGGCCAAGCGGTCGCTCTCGCGGAGTCCCGCGGGCAGCGGCTCGCCGGCCAGCGTCCCCGACTTCGCATACTCCTTCCACGCCGAGCCCGAAATATATCCGCGAATGACGCACTCGATCGGGAAAACGGTGGCGCGGCGGCACAGCATGGCGCGTCCGGCGATCGCCTGGCGAAACGACGCCAGCCCCGGCACGAGGCGGACGACGTCCGACGCTTTGGCGGTAATGAGATGCGTGGGCACGATGTCCGCCATCTGGGCGAACCACCACGCGCTCAGCTGCGTGAGCACGGCTCCCTTGAACGGAATCGTCTCGCGCATCACGACGTCGAACGCGCTCACCCGGTCGGTGGCCACGAGGAGGAGACGCGACGCATCGACCTCGTAAATGTCGCGCACCTTGCCGCGCCCGATACGCTTGAGGGGCAGGTCGCTCGAAACCATCGGCGTCATACGCGGGGCTCCTCGGCGCCTAACGCTGCCGCGGGTGCGGCAGCGAGAATGGGGGCAATGACGTCACGCAGAAATTCATCCACTTGCCGCGGCGCGCGGCCCAGATAGCGGGCCGGGTCGCCGGCCTCGCGCAGATCGTTCGGCGAGAGACCGGCGTCGGCATCGGCCGCCAGGCGCGCGAACAGGTCGTTGCCGGCGGCGCCATCCTTCACGGCTTGCGCCGCGGCCAGGCTGTGGCGGCGGATGCGCTCGTGCGCCGCCTGCCGGTCGCCGCCCGCGCGAACGCTCTGCACGATGAGCGCTTCGGTGGCCATGAACGGCAGCTCGTCGGCCACGCGCCGGCGGATGCGCGCCGGGTGCACCTCGAGGCCTAACGCAATGTTGGCCATGAGCAGCAGGATGGCGTCCACCGCCAGGAACGACTCGGGAATCACCAGACGGCGGTTCGCGCTGTCGTCGAGGGTGCGCTCGAAGAACTGCGCGCCGTGCGTCAAGTTGGCATTCTCCTCGAGCGACACGACGAACCGCGCGAGCGACGAGATCCGTTCGGCGCGCATGGGATTGCGCTTGTAGGCCATCGCGGACGAGCCCACCTGCTCGGTCTCGAACGGTTCCTCGATCTCGCCGAACGACTGCAGCACGCGCACGTCGCCGGCGAACTTGGCGGCGCTCGATGCAATGCCGGCCACGATGCCCAACACCTGCGCATCGAGCTTGCGGCTGTATGTCTGACCCGTCACCGGCAGCACGTGCTCGAAGCCTAACCGGCGCACCACGAGGCGCTCGAGTTGGCGCACCTTCTCGTGATCGTCATCGAAGAGCTCGAGGAAACTCGCCTGCGTGCCCGTTGTGCCTTTGACGCCCCGGAGCGGCAGCGTTGCGACGCGATGGTCGAGATCGGCGAGGTCGAGCACGAGATCCTGCATCCAGAGTGTCGCGCGCTTGCCCACCGTGGTGAGCTGTGCGGGTTGCAGGTGCGTGTAGGCGAGTGTCGGCTCGTCGCGCCATCGCTCGGCGAAGGCCGCGAGCGCGCGCAACACGGCGATGATCTCGGCGCGCAGCAGCTCGAGGCCGCGCCGCATCAGAATCAGGTCCGCGTTGTCCGTGACGAACGCGCTCGTGGCGCCAAGATGGATGAACGCGCGGGCTTTCGGCGCGACGGCACCGAAGGTGTGCACGTGCGCCATCACGTCGTGGCGGAACCGGCGCTCGAACGCCGCGGCGGCATCGAAGTCGATGTCGTCGAGGTGGGCGCGCATCTGCGCGAGCCCTTCATCGGTCACGGCAGTCACGCCTAACTCGCGTTGCGCCTCGGCGAGCGCAAGCCACAGGCGGCGCCACAGCGCGTGCCGCTCCTGCGGCGACCACAGGGCCAGCATGGCCCGCGACGCGTATCGTTGGGCGAGCGGGGAGGTGTAGCGGGTCGCGTCGCTCATCGAACCATGAAGTCGGTGGAGTAGATCTGGCCTCCTCGCTCGAAGTACATGTGGATCGCGCCGCGGCCGGCCAGCGCGTTCAAGGCGCGCTGCACATCCTGCGCGCTCTGGATCGGCACCTGGTTGATCTGCACGATGACGTCGCCTTTGGCGATGCCTAAATCATCGGACACGCGCGGGCTCACCTGATAGATGAGCGCGCCGTGCGAGCTGCGGAGGCCACGTTCGGCCCGAATCGCGGGTGTGACGGTGACCAGCTCGAGTTCCTTGAGCACCTGCACCTTGGGCGCGCTCTCGTCGGGCAGCGAGGCGACGATCACCGACACCGGGAACTGGCGGTCGCCGCGCTTCACGCTCAACTGCACGCGCTCGCCGACCCGCAGGTCGAGCTTCTCCGCTTCCCAGTCGAACGGATTGTGGAGCGCGCGGTTGCCGGCTTTGAGCAGCGTGTCGCCGGCCTTGATGCCGGCGCGGTCGGCGGGCGATCCCGGCACCACGGCGCGCACATTGACGCCGAACCGCAGCGCGCCGAGGGGGCTGTTGGTTTCGGGCAGCTCGAGCTTGATGCCTAACCAGGGCTGGCGGACCACGCCGTGCAGCAGCAGGTCTTCCATCACGCGCTTCACGCGATTGATCGGAATCGCGAAGCCGAGTCCGACGGATCCGCCCGATGGGGAATAGATGGAGCTGTTCATGCCGATGACTTCGCCGACGGCGTCGACCAACGGGCCGCCCGAGTTGCCGTGATTGATCGCGGCGTCGGTCTGGATCATGTCGACGTACGTCGCGCTGCCTTCGTTAGGCGCGGCCAGGTTTCGCCCCGTGCCGCTGATTACGCCCGTCGTCACGCTCGGCTCCGAATTGCCGAGGTAGAAGCCGTACGGGTTGCCGATGGCGATGGCCCATTCGCCGATCAGCAAGCTGTCGGAGTTGCCCAACTCCGCGACCGGCAGATTCCTGGCGTCGATCTTGAGCACGGCGATGTCGTTCGTCTCATCCTTGCCCACGAGGCGGGCACGATAGGGCGTTCCGTCGCGCAGCGCGACGGAAATCGTTTTCGCATCGTTGATCACGTGTGCGTTGGTCACGATCACGCCGTCCGACCGCACGATGAATCCCGTGCCGAGTCCCTGGAGGACGCGTTGGCCGCCACCCGCGCCGCCGAAAAAGGCATCGAACGGATCGACGGGTGCGTTCTGCACGACTTCCGTCTGCACCGTGACCACGGCGGGCGACACCTTGGCTACGGCGTCGGTGAGCAGCGTGCGGCGGCGCGAGTCGATCGAATCGGATCGCGTGGCGGCGCTCGCGCTCTCCACGTGCAGCGGCGCCAGGGATCCGGGCGAGTCCGTCACGGCCACCGTCGTCGGGCGCGGCGACTCGCCGCGGCAGGCGATGGCGGCGAGCGCGAAAACGAGCCAGACGTGTTTCACGCGTCGCTCCGCGCCACGCCTAACCGGGTGCCCCAGTCGCGCAGAAAGCCCTGGAGGCCCAGGTCCGTGAGCGGGTGGAGGAGCATCGCGCGCAACACCGACGGCGGTACGGCCACCGCGTCCGCGCCTAACTTGACCGCGTCCACGAGCCGGCGCGGGCTCCGCACCGACGATGCGAGGATCTCGCACTCGGGTGCGAAGCGATCGAACATCGCGCGAATGTCGGCGACGAGCGCGCCGCCATCGCCGCCCGCATCGTCGAGGCGGCCGATGAACGGACTCACGTACGAAGCGCCCGCCTTGGCGGCGAGCAACGCCTGCGCCGCGGTGAACACGAGCGTCACGTTGACGACGACGCCTTCGGGCACGAGGCGCTTCATCGCGACGATGCCGTCTTCGACCATCGGGATCTCGACGACGATGTTCTCGCCGATGCGCGAGAGATCGCGCGCTTCACGGTAGATGCCATCGGCATCAGACGAGATGACCTGCACGGTCACCGGCCCCGGCATGATGCGCGCGATGGCCGTGACGTGCTCGGTGGGATCGTCGCCCGAGAGCTCGCGCGCGATGAGCGTCGGGTTGGTGGTGACGCCGTCGATGAGACCCGTGGTGAGTCCCCACTGGATGTCATCGAGGTTCGCGGTATCGAGAAACAGTCTCATTCGGTGGTCACATAAAGGTCGGGCGGATAGACGACGGCATCGAGAAACAGCGCGTGCGGCGGCGCGGGCGCGGACGTGCCGCTATTGTCGTGTGCGCCTAACAGAAGCGCAACGGACGCCGGGTCGCGCCGTCCGCTCGCGGCATCGGCCATCGTGCCGACGAGGAGTCGCACCATGTGATGGAGAAACCGGTTCGCCTGGATCACGAACACCAGACCGCCGGGACGCTCGCGCCATTCCGCGTGCGTGACGGTGCACCGGTGCGCGTCGCGCTCGGGTACGGTCCCTTTCACCGCGAACGCGCGGAAGATGTGCTCGCCGCAGAGCGCGGCGGCACTCATCGCGAGGATGCGCGCATCGAGCGCGCGGTCGAGCGCCCACTCGGTGCGCCGGCGAAATGGCGAACGCGCGGCGTCGTCGGTGCCGATGTAATAGCTGTAGCGTCTCGATATGGCATCGAAGCGTGCGTGAAAGGCCGGCGCCATCTCGTGCGCCGCAGCCACCCACACGTCCCGCGGCAGCACGCCGTTCAGCGCGCGTCTGAGCGCCGGCGGGGTCCACCGCTCCGGAACTCGGACTCCGACCGCCTGGCCGCGTGCGTGCACTCCCGCATCGGTTCGGCCGGCGCCAAGCGCGGCCACGGGTCGCGCACAAATGTGGCCCAACGCGTCCTCGAGCTCCCCTTGCACGGTGCGCTCGCGCGGCTGTCGCTGCCATCCGGCGAACCCTGAGCCATCGTAGTGCAGCACCAGTTGCACGGTGCGCTCCGGCATGTGACGGAAACTATCCGCGTGCCCTCTGGTGTCAAGCGAGATCGCATGAGCGAAACGATTGACAGCTCGATACCTACGCCTCTAGTTTGACGAACCCGCTTAAGACTCACAGCCCCGTCTCGCAGCGGCTCACCCGAACACATGCCTCCTCGCACACTTGCGTCCCTGGCGCACGCGCTCGGTGCCGCCTCGGATTTAGACGCGGCCTTCGTAGCGTTGGGCGAGGCACTGGCCGAAGTCGACCGATCGACTCACCTCGTGCTGCTGTCGTTCGACATGCGTCGCCAACTCTTCACCAACAAGCTGACGCCCGAAAACGGACGCGTCGCGCGCGCTCGCGTCGACACGACGTTCGACCATCTGCCCGCGCGGTTGCGCGCGACGATCAACGCCGGCGGTCAATTCGCCGACGCGGGCGACGAGTCCGACGAGTTCGCGCGGTTTTTCGGTCTCGAGAATGCGCTCAACGAAGAAGGATTGCTCGCGCTCCGCGGCATTCTCGTGGACGGGCATCTGCATTCGGTGGTGGCCCTCTACGAGCCGCGCCGCTTTTTCGGGACGCGTGTGATGGAGCGGTTCGCGCCGTACGTCGCGTTGTTCGAGCTCGCGTTCGCCCGCTTCTCGGAGCAGGAGGCGCGCAACGAAGCGGTGCGCACGCTCGAGGATGTGACGCAGCGCGTGCACGGCGAATACGTGAAGCACCTCGCACACCTGGAGAGCGAGCTGGCGGCGGCGCGCAATACGCCCGCGAGCGCCACCATGGTCGAAGCCGCTCGGCTCCTGGCGCTCGAGCAGGAGGCCGCTCGCGCGCGCGAAGATGCGCGGCGCGCGACGCGTCGGGCGGAAGCGGTGGAAGGGCAGGTGGCCGCCGCCGTTGGGCAGCTCGAGCAGGCGCATGTCGAGCTGCATCGCCGGAGCGAAACGCTGCGCCAGAAAACGCGCACGCTCTATCTCATCGATCGCGTGTTGTCGCTCGACGCCTCGACGGCGGATCCGCGGCAGCTCGCCGACGGGCTGCTCGCGCTCGTGGGCGACGACATGCAGGCCCAACGCTGCTCGCTCGTGCTGCGGGTGCCGGATGCGCAGGAGCTCTACATCGCGGCGGCCAAAGGCCTGTCGCCCGACGTGAGCGAAGGCAAGCGCATCCCGATGGGGTACGGCGTGTCGGGGAAAGTCGCGGCGAGCCGGCAGCCCGTGTTAGTCACGGACGTCGCGCAGGCGCGCGGGCATCCGCTCATCGGCGACGAGTATTTCACCACCGGCTCGTTCATCAGCTTTCCGTTAGTCTATCACGACGACCTCGTGGGCGTGGTGAATCTCACCAATCGCGTGCAGCGCGGCGTGTTCATGGACGAAGATGTCGAGCGCGTACGGCTCTTGGCGCTCGTGATCTCGCTCATCGCGTCGCACGCGGCGCTGCGCGAGCGATTGTACGAGACGATCGGTGTCCACTGAGGCGCTCGCGCACGCGCTGCGGCAGCTGGCCGACCATCAGTCGCTCACGGAGGACGAGACCGCCGGCGCGTTCGACGTGATCATGCGCGGCGATGCGACGCCATCGCAGGTGGGCGCGATCCTGATGGGGCTGCGCGTGAAGGGTGAGACGCCGGCCGAGATCGCCGGCGCCGCGCGCGCGCTCCGGGCCGTGATGGTGCGCCTGCCGGTCGATGATCCCGATGCGTTAGTCGACACCTGCGGCACGGGCGGCGGCAAGGTGACGACGTTCAACATCTCGACCGCCGCCGCGCTCGTGGCCGCGGGTGCGGGTGTGCGCATCGCGAAGCACGGCAACCGGTCGTTCACGACGCGATCGGGCAGCGCCGACGTACTCGAGGCGTTAGGCGTGGACATCGCGCAGTCGGTCGACGCGATGCAGCGCACGCTCGAATCCGCGGGCATCGTATTCATGTTCGCACCGCGCATGCACCCGGCGATGAAGCACGTTGGGCACGTGCGCAGCGAGCTGGCGATCGGCACGCTCATGAACATGGTGGGCCCGCTGGCGAATCCGGCGTCGGCGGGGCGGCAGGTGGTGGGCGTCTCGGATCTGGCGCGGCTCCCGCTCATCTCGGGCGCACTCATGGCGTTAGACAGTCGTCACGCACTGGTTGTGTATGGCGAGCCGGGCATGGATGAGATCTCGCCGCTGGGATGCACACACGTGCACGAGGTTCGCAGGGGAGAAAGCAGCGCCCTCTGGAAAATCAACCCGACGAGCGAGCCGGCGGAGTCGGACCCCAACGTCGTTGCGGCACTGGCCGGCGGCTCACCGGAAGAAAATGCGCGAACGATCGAAGACGTCGTGAGCGGGCGTCCGCATGGAATGGCAACGGTCGCGGTCGTGCTCAACGCCGCCGCTGCGATTTACGTCTCGGGACGGGCGCCCTCGTTTGGAGACGCGCTACGCCAGGCCGAGGCAGCATTGCGTGATGGAGTGGGCTATGCGGCGCTCGAGCGGCTCCGCGCCGCGAGCCGCCGCGCCTAACGCCGCGGCGCTGGCACGCGCATGGTGGGCTTCCTCGCTTTTTTGACACGGATAACATCTGATACCTGCACGAATAAGAGCGGATCGCTCCGCTCCTCGGCGCACAGCGCGTCCACCATGGTCGGAACCGATCTTATTGTGGACTGACGGCGAACTGTACGTTTTACGATTCGGGTGCTCGCCCCTCGCACGCCGTCACCAACAACAGTAAACAAGACGTGGCGCGACGACCTCGCCTCCGTCGCTGAGCGATCCGCTCTTATCCGTGCAGTTATCAGATTCTATCCGTGTCAAAAAGGCGAGGAAGCCCAACCATGCGCGTGCCGCTGTCCACCGCAACGGCGTCGACCGCCTAACCGTGACGGCTCCTCTGTAAAAGGGTTCAAGGATAACGACAAGGATACAAGGGATGGGGTCGGTTGACATCCAGGCTCAACGATGCAGACAGCCGGCATTGGCCTCAGCCACGTGGGCGAGGCGTTGACCTTAGATGTGAACCGACCCCATCCCTTGTATCCTTGTCGTTATCCTTTGAACCCTTTTACAGAGGAGTCAGGTTCTGCGCGCGACGTCAGATCTTCAAACTGCCTTCGCGAGCGGCGCTAGTACCGCCGGAGCACTCCCACCACGACGCCCTGAATCGTCACGTCGTTCTCGTGCACGTAGATCGGCGACATCGTCTCGTTCGCCGGTTGCAACCGGATCCGCCCGTCGCGCTCGCGATAGAACTTTTTTACCGTGGCCGCGGTGTTGTCGATGAGCGCGATCACCGTGTCGCCGTTGTCCACCGCACGCCGCTCGTTGATCACCACGAAATCGCCGTCGCGAATCTGCTCGTCGATCATCGAGTTTCCGCGAACGCGCAGCACGAAGTGATTCCCGGCGCGCCCGATGAACGACTCGGGCACACTCACCGTCTCGTTCATCTCGATGGCTTCGATCGGCATACCGGCGGCGACGCTTCCCAGCAACGGGAGCTCGACCGCGCGCGGGTACGCATCCGATGGTAGAATCTCGATCGCGCGGCTTTCGTTGTACGCGCGCTTGATGTACCCCTTCCGTTCGAGATTCGTGAGGTGCTCGTGGACCGTGGCCAGCGAGTTATAGTTGAACTGTCGTGCGATCTCCTCGAAGCTCGGCGCGTATCCGTTCTGCTCCGCATACGTGCCGAGGTAGGTCAGGATCTCGCGTTGCCGCTTCGTGAGCGCCATGCTGTCCCCGCGTGAGAGACCAGTTGATGGAGGCACGGTGTACTCTCCTCCGAGCACACCGACTCTCGTTCGAGCCGCCGGTGCGCTCGCCGTGGCGCGCGCCGACGACTGCCTTCCGTTCCCGAATGGACTCCGAATTGCACAATAGCCGAACATCGACCGAAGTGCAAGCCTCCTCTATTATCTGGCGTCCGCCTACCGGTGTGTTGGGCGGCATCGTCGCCGAAGCGTACGAGCGCGTTGAACGCATCCGCGCCGACCGCGCTGTGGTCGCCGCGCTCGAGCGTGAGGCCTCGAGCGCGCCGCCCGCGCCCTCATTCCGGCTGGCATTGCGCCGACCCATGGTGTCGATCATCGCCGAAGTGAAGCGTCGCTCGCCGTCCAAAGGCTCGATCAATCCGTCGATCTCTGCCGGAACGCAAGCGTCATCGTACGTCGAGGGCGGCGCGGCCGCGGTGTCTGTCCTAACGGAACCGCAGCACTTCGGCGGATCGCTCGACGATCTGCGCGCCGCGCGCGCGGCCGTCGCGACCAGCGCGCCGCTCTTGCGCAAGGATTTTCACGTCGATGAGCTGCAGCTGCTCGAAGCCCGCGCCGCCGGTGCGTCGGCCGCGCTGCTCATTGCGCGCGCGCTGGCGCCCGACGCGCTGCAACGCCTGGTCGCGTTCGCCTTGTCGATTGACTTGGAGCCGTTAGTCGAGGTGCGCACCACGGCCGAGCTCGAGCGCGCGATCGCAGCCGGCGCGCAGGTGATCGGCGTGAACAACCGCGATCTCGAAACGCTGAAAATCGAACCAGAGGTTGGCGCGGCGCTCCTGCGTCTCGTGCCCGGCGAGTGCATTGCGATAGCGGAAAGCGGCGTGCGCGGAGTGGCCGACGTGAAACGCGCGGGTTTGTCCGGCGCGGATGCGGTCCTCGTCGGCTCGAGCATCTCGGCGTCACCGGATCCGGTGGCGGCCGTGCGCGCGCTCACAACCGTGCCACGGAGCGAACGTGGCCATTGAGATCAAGTTCTGTGGGCTGACTCGACCCGCCGACGCCGCACTCGTTGGTCCACACGGCGGAACTTATGCCGGCGTCGTCCTGGCCAGCGGCCCCCGGCGACTGGATGCCGCGCGTGCGGCGCTCGTGCTCGACGCGCTCTCGCCGGGCATCAAGCGCGCGGCAGTCTTCGGGTCGCAGAGCGTGGACGAGATCGCCGACCTCTCACGACGTCTCCGGTTAGACGTCGCCCAACTGCACGGTGACCCGTCTCCGGCCACCGTGCGCGACCTGCGCGATGCGCTGCAGTCGCCGACGAACGTGTGGGCCGTGGTGCGCGTGTCTAACGGAGAGGATGCGGCGCGCGCCATCGCCGAGCTCGACGGAGTGGCCGACGGCATTCTGCTCGACGCCGCCCACGCCGGAACGCTCGGCGGATCGGGTACCGTTTTCGATTGGAGTGCGCTCCCCGTCGGCGCACGGCCTGAGCAGAGCACCTTCATCGTGGCCGGCGGGCTCACGCCCGATAACGTGGCGCACGCCATCCGCACGTTCCAACCTGATGTCGTCGACGTCTCCTCCGGCATCGAGCGGGCGCGCGGCATCAAAGATCCCGAACGGATGCGCGATTTCGCGCGCGCCGTGCTCCTCGAGACCCAACGCGCATGACCATAACGGAACGACAGGACCGGTTCGGCATTTTCGGCGGACGATACGTCCCCGAGACCCTGGTTCCGGCTCTCGACCAGCTGGAGGAGGAGTACGATAGAGCCATGGCGGACGCGGGGTTCCGCGCCGAGCTCGACAGTTTGCTCCATACGTACGTCGGTCGTCCATCCTCGTTGAGTGATGCGCCGCGTTTCTCCGAGCTGGTTGGAGCCCCCGTGTATCTCAAGCGGGAAGATCTCAACCACACGGGCGCCCACAAAATCAACAATACCGTCGGACAAGCGTTGCTCGCCCGGCGGATGGGCAAGCGACGGATCATCGCCGAGACCGGCGCGGGGCAGCACGGGGTAGCGACAGCCACTGTGTGCGCCCGGTTTGGTCTCGACTGTGTGGTCTACATGGGCGAGGAAGACATGCGGCGACAGGCGCTGAATGTCTTTCGGATGCGCCTCATGGGCGCGGAAGTGCGTCCGGTGACGTCGGGGACGAAGACGTTGAAGGATGCCACGAGCGAAGCAATTCGCGACTGGGTAACGAACGTGACTGATAGCCACTACATCATTGGCTCCGTTGTCGGGCCGGCTCCGTATCCACGTATTGTGCGCGACCTGCAATCGGTGATCGGCACGGAAGCACGCGGGCAGATGCTCGAGCGTGCGGGACGGCTGCCGGCAACCGTGGTCGCGTGCGTCGGCGGCGGGTCCAACGCGATGGGCATCTTCCACGCATTCGTGCCGGATCGCGAGGTCGAGCTGGTGGGCGTCGAAGCCGCGGGTGAGGGCCTCGACACAGAGCGTCATTCGGCGTCGCTCTCGCGCGGTACGCCGGGCGTGCTGCACGGGTCGCTCAGCTATCTCCTCCAGGATGAGCACGGGCAAGTGCATCCCGCCCACTCGATCTCCGCGGGTCTCGATTATCCCGGCGTTGGTCCTGAGCATTCGTACCTCAAGCAATCCGGACGCGCGCGCTACGTGTCGGTGACGGACACGCAGGCACTCGACGGCTTCCGGACGTTGAGTCGCCTCGAGGGCATCATCCCGGCGCTCGAGACGGCGCACGCGGTTGCATGGGTCACGTCGCAGCGCGGTCGTTGGGCAGCCGATGCGCCCGTGCTCATCTGCGTGAGCGGTCGCGGCGACAAGGACGTGACGCAAGTGAGCGAGCTCCTGACCGCCGACGCGGACGCGTGACCGCCACGTCGCTCTCGGCCGCGGCCGCACCGCTGACCGCCGACCAGACGCTTCCCGAGCCGCCGTTCTCGCCGCAGCTCGTCGAGGAGTTCGTGCGCCACTTCGTGCGCGCCGTGAAAACGCACCAGCTCTACCTGCCTAACAATCCGATCTACCAGCGGTCGATCGAGGGACTGCGCGCGTCGTTCGCGCCGATGTGGGACGTCACGACGGAACTGGTGCTGCAGATCTCCGAGTCCGAGTTCCGGTGGATGGGGCGCAGTGTGCACCACGAGAGCTCGCGCGCCGAGAGCCTGCCGTGGGTGTTCTACAAGGACGGACTGCGCGAGCTCACGATCATGCAGGGGTTCGAGCAGGAGGAAGTCGCGATGCTGCTCGACATCATGCAGCGCGTGCGCAAGGCGTCGCCCGACGAAGACGACCTGCTCACGCTCTTGTGGGAGCAAGAGTTCGCGTATCTGCGTTATCGGTTCATCGACATCAGCGAAGGGATGGGCGGCGACGTCATCGAGGCCGCGGAGGCGGCGGCCGCGGCGGCGAACGATCCGTCGAATCCGCCGCCCGTGATTTCGGTGGCCGACATTCAGGATGACGTGTCGACGGAGACGGACCGGAGCGGCATCGTCAAGATGGAAGATCTCGACGGCTCGCTGTACTTCCTGGACGAGCAGGAGATCGACTATCTGCGCGAGGCGGTGCACAAGGAGCAGGCGCTCAATCTTCGCCGCAATGTCCTCGGCATCTTGTTCGACATCGCGGAGACGCAGCCGGCGCCCGAGGTGCGCGACGAAGTTTGCACGATCCTCGAACAGATCATGCCGCACCTGCTCGCGTCGGGCGACTACGGCGCCGTGGCGCTGCTCCTTCGCGAGGCGGCGGTCGTCGTGAAGCGTGCCGCCGACCTGTTGCCGGCGCACCGGCAGAAGCTCATGGCGCTGCCGGCCCTGATCAGTAGTCCGAGCGTGCTGTCGCAGCTCGTGTCCGCGCTCAACGACGCGACGGCGATGCCGCCGCAGGAAGACCTCGACGCGCTGTTCGACCAACTGCAGGGCGAAACGTTAGGCACCATTCTCTCGGGCCTCAAGCAGACGCAGCGCGCCGAGCTCCGGACGATGCTCGAGCGGACGGCCGCGCGGCTCGCGTCGTCGAACACCGCGGAGCTGCTCAAGCTGATCGCGGCGGACGACGAGCAGGTGGCCGTCGAGGCGATGCGGCGCGCGGCGGACCTCAAGACCCCGGCGGCGGTGGGACACCTGCTCAAGTGCCTGTCGCACAGCAGCGTGGGCCGCCGGTTAGGCGCGGTGCAGGCGTTGTCGGAGATCGGGTCGCCCGGCGCGCTGCGCGCGCTCGAGTCGGCGCTCGAGGACGCGGACCGCGACGTCCGCCTCACGGCGCTGCGCACGCTGAGCACGCGCGGGCATCGCGCGGCTTTGCCGAAGGTGGAGGCGGTGGTGAAGGGCAGTGCGGTGAAGGACGCGGATCTCACCGAAAAGATGACCTACTTCGAGGCGTACGGCATGCTCGCGGGCGACGCGGGCATTCCGCAGCTCGATGCGCTGCTCAACGGGCGCAGCGCACTGCTCAGGCTGCGCGTGGATCCCGAGCTGCGTGCCTGCGCGGCGATGGCGTTAGGCAAAATCGGGACGGACACCGCGTTCGAGGTGCTGCGCAAAGCGGCGGACGACAAGGATGTGCGCGTCCGCAGCGCGATCAACAAGGCGCTGCGCGGAGGCACGGCGTGACGAGCGCCCAGGCGATCGCCACACCCACCGGCACGTTTGCGCCGCCCGCCCAATCGGAGATCGGCGAGCGCGGCAGCGACGGATTCATCCGGAAGGTCGGCCGCGAGCTGCTCCTCGCGCTCTACGGCGCGCTCCGCACCGTGAAGATGTATCCGCCCGACAATCCGGTGGTGCAGAAGACGATGGAGGAACTCGTCCGCATCGCCAACGACCTGTGGAAGCGCGAGCGCGAGGTGGATATCCGCGTCACGGGCGAATTCATCTTCATCAACGGCACGCGGCTGCGGCTCGACCTCGACAACTACGCCACGTTCAGCCGCATCATCTCGGCGTTCCGCGAGTCGGGTGTGGGTGTGTGCCGCATCCGCGGCGACACGACCACGCGCGACTGGGTGGTGTTTCTGACGGTGCTGCAGCAGCCGGAGCCCGGCGACCCGGACGTGCGGCTGCATGCGTTAGGCGGAAAGCTGTCGGCCGCCAGCGTGGCGGTGTTCGAGCTCGGGCCGTTCTCGGCCGCCGATGCCGCCGACGCGGCCAGCCAGCTGCAGGCCAAGGAGGCCGCCAAGCGCACGTACGCGCAGTCGGTGTCGGTGACCAAGGACGTCATCAACTCCGTGCGGATGGGCAAGAGCCCGAACATCAAGAAGATCAAGCGCGTGGTGCAGGGCATCGTCGACCAGATTCTGAACGAGGAGACGTCGCTCATCGGCCTCACCACGCTGCGCGACTACGACGAATACACGTTCACGCACAGCGTCAACGTCTGCATCTTCTCTGTTGCGTTAGGCAGGAAGCTCGGCCTCACCAGATTGCAGCTGTACGATCTGGGCGTGGGCGCGCTCATGCACGACGTGGGCAAGGCGCGCGTGCCGCTCGAGATCCTGAACAAGCCCGGGTCGCTCACCGAGGACGAATGGCGGACGGTCTGCCACCATCCCTGGATGGGCGTGCTGCAGCTGTTCCAGATGCGCGGCCAGAACGACATCCCGTACCGCGCGATGGTGGTCGCGTTCGAGCACCACAAGAAAACGGACCTGAGCGGATACCCGCGTCACGTTAGGCCGCGCGAGCTCAGCATCTACAGCAAGGTCGTCGCAGTGTCCGACGCGTTCGACGCGGCCACCTCGCGCCGCGCCTACCAGACGATCCCGCTGTCGCCCGCGGACGTGCTCCAGGAGATGCGCATCAACCCGCGCCGCGGCATGGACCAGGTGCTGGTGAAAGCGTTCATGAGCCTCGTCGGCCACTACCCGGTGGGCACGCTGGTCGTGCTCGATACGTTCGAGCTCGCGCTGGTGCACGGCGCCAACCCCTCCCCCGACGCGATCTCGCGCCCTATCGTAAAGGTCATCAGCGATGAGCGCGGCAACGTGCTCTTCCCGGGCACGCTCGTGGATCTCACCGAACGGGATGCAAGCGGCGTGTTCAAGCGCACGATCATCAAGGTTGGAGATCCCGACCGTTATGGTATCCGCGTCAGCGACTACTTCATCTGACCCGATCGCCCACACGTTCGCCGCGCTCGCTGAGCAGCGGCGCAAAGCCCTCGTCGCCTACATCACCGCTGGACACCCGGACCGCGCGCGCTCCCTCGCGCTGATGCGCGCGGTCGCGCGCGCCGGCGCCGACATCATCGAAGTCGGCGTGCCGTTCTCGGATCCATTGGCGGACGGTCCAACTATTCAAGCGAGCTCGCAAATCGCGCTCGCCAACGGGATGACGTTCGACGGCGTTCTCGAGCTCATCGCCGAGTCGGCCGTCGATGTGCCGACGGTCGTGTTCACGTACCTCAATCCGCTGCTCGCCGCGGGCAATGATGCACTCGACCGCGCGGCGCGCGCGGGCGCGAGCGGGCTCCTGCTCACGGATCTTCCGGTGGGCGGCGATCCCGGGCTCGAGGCGCGCATTGCCGCCGGACCGCTCGCATTCGTGCGACTTGTCGCGCCCACCACGCCGCCGGCGCGCATGGCCGAGATCGCGCGGCACGGCAGCGGGTTCGTGTACCTCATCAGTCGGTTAGGCGTGACGGGCGCGCGCGATGATGTGCCGGCCGATCTTCCGGCGACCGTCGCGCGGCTTCGCCAAGCCGCATCCCTCCCGATCTGCGCCGGGTTCGGCATTGCGCGACCGGAGCAGGCGGTGGCAGTCGCGCGGTTGGCAGATGGCGTCGCGGTGGGTAGCGCGCTGGTCCGTCACGCCGGCGAAAGTATCGATGCGGCTGCCGGATTCGTAGCATCGCTTCGCGCCGCGCTCGATGCGCACGCGCGCGGATGAGCATCTCGTTCGATTCCGGTGGTCCCTCCATCCATAAATAAATCCGATATGACTGCCCGTACGTGGTTCGCTTTCGCGTTCGCCGCTTGCGCATCGTTGCTCGCGGTGCCGGTCTCCGCACAATACGCGCGTCCGCGCGGTCAGCCGATTGCGGGCATTTCCTGCGACGAGCTGGAAGGACAGCGCATTCACATCCACCAGCACCTGGCGATTTACGACCACGGCAAACCGGTCGAGGTGCCGTACAACGTCGGGCGGCCGAGCGATGCGCCGTGCCTCTACTGGCTGCACACGCACACGCCCGACGGGATCATCCACATCGAGGCGCCGGTGAACCGCTCCTTCACGTTAGGCGATTTCTTCGACGTGTGGGTCGAGCCCTTGAGCCGCAATGAAGCGGCGAGCGCGGAGCTCAAGAAGGGCGAAGCCATGAAGGTCTGGGTGGACGGCACGGTCTACGCGGGCGACCCGCGCGCGATCAAGTTGGGCGACCACACCGACATCGTCATCGAAGTCGGCGCCCCGTTCATCACGCCCAAGCCGTTCACGGCGTGGAACGGCGCGCAGTGACGCGCCCCGCCTAACGCTGGTCGCGCAGGCTCCGCTCGAGCGCCGCATCCGGGCGCACCATGATCGTGCGCTCCTCGCGCAGGATCACGGTGCCGGGTTTCGCGCCGCGCGGTTTGCGGACGTGCTTCCGGCGCGTCCAGTCGACCGGCACGACGGCGGCACCGCGCGCTTTGCTGTGCCAGGCGGCGAGCGATGCGGCTTCGCGAAGATCGCGGGCGGGCGGCGCATCCGCGTTAGTCCATCGGAGCACGACGTGCGCGCCGGCGGCGTCGCGTGCGTGCAGCCACACATCGTCGGGCGCGGCCGCGCGGAACGTGAGGTCGTCGTTGGACGCCGCGCCGCGCCCCACCCAGATGGCGATGCCACCGGACGAGCGGTAGGTGCGGTAGGGGAGCCGCGGCGCCGGCGCGGCGGCCGACCGCCGCGCGTTGCCGCCTAACTGAGTTGGGCGTGGCCCCGGCGCCTCGGCCGCGGCCGCGAGACGCGCCGGCAAGGTCG
>DATEKK010000055.1:0-7936 GCA_035277485.1 Gemmatimonadaceae bacterium | reverse complement strand
GGGCTTGGGGATGAGCGCCTTCATGGAGAGACGCAGGCGACCGCGCTCATCCTTGTCGATCAGCTTGACGCGCACCATGTCGCCCTTCTTCACCACGTCCTCGGTTTTCTCGGTGCGGCCGTGCTGGAGCTCGGAGATGTGCACCAAGCCTTCCGTGCCCGGCAAAATTTCCACGAACGCGCCGAACGGTGTGGTGCTCTTGACCACGGCGTCGTACGTGGCGCCGATCTCGGGCTCCTTGGTGAGCGCCTGCACCATCGCGCGCGCCTTTTCCATCGACTCGCCGCCCACCGCGGCGATCGTGACCAGGCCCGTGTCTTCGACGGTGATCTCGGCGCCCGTCTCGTCCTGAATGCCGCGGATCGTCTTGCCCTTGGGTCCGATGAGATCGCCGATCTTTTCCGGGTTGATCGTGAGCGTCACGATGCGCGGCGCATACGGCGACAGATCGGGTCGCGGTTGGGCGAGCGCCTTGTTCATCTCGCCCAAGATGTGCAGCCGACCCTCGCGTGCGCGGGCTAACGCTTCGCGCATGATCTTGAGGTCGAGCCCCTCGATCTTGATGTCCATCTGGATGGACGTGATGCCGGTTTCCGTACCCGCCACCTTGAAGTCCATGTCGCCCAAATGGTCTTCCGTGCCGAGGATGTCCGTTAGGATCGCATAGCGCTCGCCTTCTTTGATCAAGCCCATCGCGACGCCTGCCACCGGCGCCTGATACGGCACACCGGCGTCGAACAGCGCGAGCGACCCGCCGCACACGCTCGCCATCGACGACGACCCGTTGGACTCTAGAATGTCGGACACCACGCGAATGGTGTACGGGAACTTCTCGAAGTCGGGCAACAGCGGCTGCAGCGCGCGCTCGGCCAGGTTGCCGTGGCCGATCTCGCGGCGGCTCGTGCCGCGCACGGGTCTCACCTCGCCCGTCGAGAACGGCGGGAAGTTGTAGTGCAGCATGAACGTCTTGGTCGTCTCGGCCGGCTCGTCGATGGTGTCGAGGCGCTGGACATCGTTGGCCGTGCCTAACGTGGCCACCACGAGCGCCTGTGTTTGGCCGCGCGTGAACAGGGCCGAGCCATGGGCGCGCGGGAGAATGCCGGTCTGGATCGTGATGGGGCGGACTTCGTTGGCCTTACGGCCGTCCACGCGCTCGCCGCTGTCGAGCACCTGCGACCGGAGCGCGTGATACTCGACGTCGCCCACCAAGTCGGCGATGTCGCGCGCGTTGTCGGGGAAGTCTGTGGTGACGGCGGCGATCACTTCGCGCTTCACGAGCTCGACGGCGTCGATGCGCTCGTGCTTGTCCTTTCGATTAATGGCTTCGCCGATGCGGCCTTCCGCCAGGTCCTTGACGCGCGCCTGGAGCTCGGCTGGGTGGTCGGCGCGGGTCCACTGCATTTTCTGGACTTTGACCTTGGCGAGGAGCTCCTTCTGGAATCCGATGAGCTCCTGAATGGCGCGGTGCGCGATGCCTAACCCATCAATCACGTCTTCCTCGGACACCTCGAGCGCGCCGCCTTCGACCATCACGATGGAGTCCTGCGAGCCCGCGACGATCACATCCATATCGCTGAACGCGAGCTGCTGGAAGGTGGGGTTCACCACCCACTTGTCCTGGAGCCTGCCTAACCGAACGCCGGCGATGGGCCCGAGGAACGGAATGCGCGACGCGTTGAGCGCGAACGAGGTGGCGAGCAGGGCGAGGACGTCGGCGTCGTTCTCCTGGTCGGCGGAGATGACGTAGACGAACACCTGCACTTCGTTCTTGAAGCCTTCGGGGAACAGCGGCCGGATGGACCGGTCGATGATGCGGGCCGAGAGGATCTCTTCGTCGTGGGGGCGGCCTTCGCGCTTGATGAATCCGCCGGGGATCTTACCGGCGGCGTAGGTGCGCTCTTTGTACTCGACGGTGAGCGGGAAGAACGGGAGCGGGCTCAGGGTGTCGCTGACGGTGACGGCGGCCAGCACCATTGTTTCGCCGTACTGGACGAGCGCGGATCCGGCGGCCTGTTTGGCCATCCGGCCGGTCTCGATCACCAGCTTGCGGCCGGCGAATTCTTTTTCTAGTCGTTGCATCATGGTTGTACTCGTGACGGGAACACAAAACGCGCGGGGACCAGTGTTGTGGCGCCCGCGCGAAAGTTAGTTGGCCGGTGATTTAGTGACGCAGCCCAAGCTCGGTGATGAGCTGGCGATACCCCTCGAGGTCCGTCCGCTTCATGTAGTCGAGGATTCTGCGACGACGCCCGACCATCTTGAGCAGCCCACGCCGACTGTGGTTGTCTTTTGGATGCAGGCGGAAGTGATCGGTGAGGTAGTTGATTCGCTCGGTGAGGAGCGCAACCTGCAGCTTGGACGAACCACTGTCGGTTTCGTGTGCGCGATACTTTTCGATGACCGGAGCTTTGACGAACGCCATTATGTATATTCCCCCGACGACTTACTCTCTCGTTGGCCGAATTCGTTGAAGCACAGTAATTTAGTTGCGGTCGACTCCTCTGTAAAGGCTTGAGCGCCGTGCCCGAGCGATACGTCGGCAGGCAACTTGGTCGGTTCCGTATCGACGAGATCGTCGGGTCGGGTGGATTCGCGTGGGTGTACCGCGGATACGACCCCGAGCTCGAGATTCCCGTTGCCATCAAGGTTTTGAAGCCGCAGTACGCGGGCGACGAAAGCTTCGAGAGTCGCTTTCGGCGCGAGGCGTCCACGGCCGCCAAGCTGCGCCATCCGAACATCATCCGGATTCTGGCGGTGGGCCGTGAGGGCGACGCCGTCTACTTCGTGATGGATTTCCTGCCGACCAGTCTCGACCAGCGGCTCAAGATCATGGGCACGCTGCCGGAAACGCTTTTGATTCGGCTCGGGATGGATGTGTCCGCCGCGCTCGGCTTCGCGCACCGCGAGGGCGTGATCCATCGGGACATCAAGACCGACAACATCCTGTTCGACGAGCACGGCAACGCGATCGTGGCCGACTTCGGGATCGCGCGGGCGCTGACCGGTTACGTGGAGCAGACCGGGACGAACATGGTGGTGGGGACGCCGCACTATTTCTCGCCCGAGCAGGCGCGCGGGCTCGCGCTCGATGGCCGCGGCGACATCTATTCGTTAGGCGTGACCATGTTTCGCGCGGGCACGGGCGTGCTCCCGTTCCAGGGCGACGATTGGTACGAGATCGCGCGGCAGCATGTGGAAGACGTGCCGCCCAAGCCGCGGTCGTTCAACCCGGCGCTGTCGCGCGGGGTCGAGCGGGTAATTCTCAAGTGTCTGGAGAAGGAGCCTGCCGCGCGGTATCCGACCGGCGACGCGCTGCACGCGGAGCTCATTCAATTGTTAGGCCGGGCGTCGACGCCGGACGTCGAGGCGACGGTGATGATTCCGACGCCGGTAGCCGGCGTGACGGTGCAGACCGGCGTCGACATCGTGAGCGACTGGTGGCGCCGCTGGGCTCGTCGGCCCCGCTGGGTGGCCGCGGGCGGTGCGTTAGGCGCGCTGGCAATTGTGGCGGCGCTGGCGCTGAGCCGGGGACGAGGCGACGCGGCACACGCGGCATCGCAAGCCGCGAAGCACGACTCGGTGGTGGCGACGGTGCCGGTGCGGCAACCGCCGACACACGTGGAGTCCGCGTCGGCGACCGTGCCCACCCCTCCGGTGACACAGCCGGTGGCGGCGCCGCTGCCGCCGCCGATCTTGCGCGTCACCGCGCCGACGGGGGCCGTCGTGATGGTGGACGGCAAGGCCGTTGGGCACGGCAACTGGAGCAGCACGCGGTTCGCGGCCGGGGACCATCGCGTGGCAGCTGCGGTGCATTCGATTGCCGGGTGCGCGTGGGCGACGGACAGCGTGGTGGCGCGCGTGCCGGATCACGGCGAGGTGAAGGTGAAGCTGGCGCCGCATCCGTGCGGGGCGGTGGCGGTGGATGCGGAGCCTAACGGAGCGCGGTGGGAGCTGTCATCGCTCGACGGGACGAGCGTGGCGAACGGCGACATTCCGCAGGCGACACCGGCGGTGGTGCCGAGCGGGCCGTACGTGCTGCGGGTGTCGAAGAGCTACTGCGCGGATTATCGGGCGCGGATCACGGTGCCGGTGGACCAGACGCACAAGGAGCGCGTTAGGCTCATCTGCGGGCAGTAGCGTGCCGGCCCCGACTCTCTCGACGCGCTCTCCGACGCTCGCGTTAGACGAATGGATTGACGATGCGCACGCCGCCGAAGTCTTGCCCGTGCTGCAAGTCCTCCGTGCATATCGTGTCACAACCCGCCATTCGCGCCGCCTCGACGATGGCGGCGTCCCAGTAGCTGATCTGCCAGCGCTCCCGCGTGGCAAATGCCGCGCGCAGAAGCCCGAGCGTCGTCTCCTGTACCGGAAATCGCATGAGGGTGCTGATGAACGCGACCGCCGACTCATGCGACAACGCTGCAGTCGCACCTGCACGCGTCGCCTGCACGTAGAATTCCTGCAGGACCTGAACGGACAGCGCGAGATCTGTCTCGTCGAGCAGTGCTGCGGCGCGCGCGGCTTTGGCGCGCTCTGCGTGCGCCGAGCTTATCGCGTAAAGCAGAACGTTCGTGTCAACGAACCGCACGACGCCCGTGGATTTCGTCGCGCGTGAGACGCTTGCTTGCCGAGAAGCCGGCGTTCGTTTTCCGAATGCGCGCGATGATTTCGTTCTGCTCGCGCCGGAGCCGTTCAAACTCGGGCTCCTCTTCGACGAGACGCGTGAGGAAGTCGCGGACGAGCGCAGAGATCGTACTGTGCTTCTGCGCCGCGCGCACCCGCGCCCGATGATACAGCTCCTCGGCTACCGAGATAGTGATGTTTTTCACATTTACACAGTATTACAGTTTCACAGTCGAGTCAACCCTGTCGGAGGCGATTGCCTGGAGGCGACCACCCGCCTAGCCAGAGGTTGATGACGGACTCAGCTATATAATAGTAGTTCGGGGTTTGCTCGGCTCACAAGCCGCTGCTGAGCCGTGCTCCGCGACTCGCCGCCGAAAGCTCTCCCATCTGGGCGAGCGCCAAAAGTAAAACTGCGCCGTGTTCCGCTTACCACCGAGGTCTGTCCAGTGCAGCCAGGCGATCGGAATCAGCTGAAAGGGATTCCATCAGTATTTCGACGTTGGTCACGACGGACAGCGGGATCTGGATCGAACGGAAGCCCCGTCGGAGAATCAGCGTGTCATCGCTCAGCCACAAGTCGTACGCCCTGGCATTCCAAAGACAAAACCCTGTCAGCGTCCAGAGGCCGACCAACGCACCAATCATCTCGAACCATGCGTTGGCTCTCCACATGCTGGGGAAGCTCGACACGATCGTGTAGGCAACGACGACAAAGAGCGCCGCAGGCCCAAGGCGCGACCAGAGGATCGTTTCCGGAGCTGAGAGCCGACTAACAGACGGAGCCATCGTGGACGCGTCATTGGTGGCGCACGCTGCTGGCGCGGCAGTCGACGCATATCGCTGCTCCGCCGACATCGACCATCATCCGGCGCAACCATGACCCGTGCAGATGCTGCGGGCACAGAATGCGCTTGCAGCTCGTGCACACACCGCCGGTGCCTGGCTCGAACCGCGCCCCGCACTTGTCGCAGTCGATCGTGAAAATGGACTTGTGAAAAATCCGAAGTCCCAGCATGCGCGGGGCATTGGGTTGTGCGTTTCGAGGCTGCTTCAGCCGGGTTTTGCCACCAACTCCCGCAAAATAATACCCGCGGGAGCGCGTCCGGCCCGGCAATCCAGGCATATGGCGGCTGCCCCTCCGTCAACAGCCATCCGCCGCAACCACGACCCATGGAGATGCTGCGGACACAGAATCCGCTGACACCGCGCGCACACCCCTCCGGTGCCCGGCTCGAACCGGACACCGCACGCGTCGCAGTCCACCGTCCATATCGATTTGTGAAAGATCCGCAACCCAAGCATCGGTACGTCGGCGGTCAACGTGAAACGCACATCGCGGTCCGTCGCCGTGCGCGACGGCGCCGCACCAAAGATAGCGCTCGAGTTCGCGCGATGGGCTCTACTCCGCCCGCGCACTACTCCCGCGATGCCTAACTCTGCGTCCCCGACTGCACCGCCCCGCACTCCCGGCAGTGCTCTGCCCCCGCGTTCCGCAGCGGCTTCCCGCACCGCAAACACGGCGGCCCGTACTGCGACACCACGTGATGCCACACGAGATTGGGATCCGACTCCGCCACGCCCGTGAACATCTCGTAGCCAACAGACAGATGCCGCAGCTTCCGTTGGGCAGCCGTCGCATCCGCGCGCAACGGCAGCGGCGCCGGCAATCCACGCTCCACCCGCTCCCGCTCGATCACCGCCATCCGGCTCGCCTCGTCGGCGCCCGACCGATGCGCCTCGACCAGCACCGCCCACTCGTCATCATCCAGCATCGGGACGTCGCGACGACACCGCCAACACCAGAGCGTTTTCACGGAACGTAATCTCGGGAAATGGAGGACCTGAGCTGCGGGAATCACCTGCGAAACGGGCGAGCGCCCCGTCCCCTGCTAACGCGTCACCGGCGAGACCGCAACCTCCGGCTGCCACCCGCCCTGTCCACGGCGCTCCACCGGTAGCAACCCATCAGGTGATCGTTCACCAGCCCTACGGCCTGCATGAACGCGTAGCAAATCGTGCTGCCCACGAAGTTGAACCCGCGCCGCTTGAGATCGGCGCTCAGCGCGTCGGACATCTCGGTGCGCGGCGGCACATCGCCTTGCTTCCGCCAACGCCCAACAACCGGCGCCCCGGCCACGAACCCCCAGACGTACGAGTCGAAGCTCCCCGCCTCATCCTGCACGGCGAGCATCGCCCGCGCGTTGCGCACCGCACTCTCGATCTTGAGACGGTTGCGAACGAGACCAGGATCCGCGAGCAGCCGCCGCATGCGCACCGGCGTGAATCGCGCCACGCGTTCCGGCTCAAAACCATCGAATGCCTCGCGATACCGGTCCCGCTTCCGCAGGATGGTCTCCCAGCTCAAGCCGGCCTGCGCGCCCTCGAGCACGAGGAACTCGAGCAGCATCCGGTCGTCGTGCACCGGCACGCCCCACTCGGCGTCGTGATACGCGATGCCTAACGGCGTCGTCGCCCACGCGCACCGCGTCGGCGCGGTCACGGCGGGTTGTGTCCTGCCCGCGCGCGCATCGCGCGCCAGGCGCTGCGCACCAGCGCCCCGCCCACGAGCACCGCGGCGGCCGCGATCAGCGCCGTCACCCGGCGCCGCGCATACTCGTCGCCCGAGCCGAGTTGTGCGGCCAGGATGCAGATCCCGGCCACGACCAACACCATGCCTAACGCACCACCGAACACGCGCAACGCGTGCGCGGTGGGATGCGGGTCGCCGCGATCCATATCAGGAGGCATGGAGCACACCCGTCATCGGGTCGATACGACGCCGATCAGGGCGCCGAGTGCGGCGCCGATCCAGAATACGCCCTGCTTGAACCATGGAACGGCGGGCCGCTCGATCAGCGCCACGTGGTCCGTCGTCACGCGCGTCGTCTGCCCCGTGATCATGGCCGTCGCCTTGCCGCTGTCCACGCGCACCACCTGGAAGCGCGCCACCATGGCATCGTGATCGTTGGGGTCCACGGCGATGCCGCGCGCGCCGCGCTTCACCCATTTCGCGCTGTCGGTGGGAATCGTGATCGTGCTGTCGGTGGCGTTCACGATCTCGAACCGGTAGGCGCCGCGCTGCGCGGCGGCCGGCCTCGAGCCTAACGCCGCACACACCACCGCGCACGCCAGCGCTTTCCACCACAGGCTAGAGGCCAAAGAGATTCTTCACCAACCGCGTGATGTCGTTGTACATGACAATGACGAACAGCAGTGCGATCACGGCCAACCCGAACCGCATGAGGTATTCGCGCGTGCGCATGCTGAGCGCGCTGCCCTTCACCGCTTCCGCCACGTTCACGAGAATCTG
>DATEKK010000054.1:0-5978 GCA_035277485.1 Gemmatimonadaceae bacterium | reverse complement strand
CGACACGCCGAGCAGATACGGCTCGGCTAAGGCATTGCGCAGCGAGCCCTGCAGCGCCCCACCCGCCATGCCGAGCGCCGCGCCCACGAGCACGGCGAGCGCGACGCGGGGCAAGCGCAGCGCGCGCACGATGGCCACGGTTTGCGGATCGCCGCGCCCGAGCGCCGCGGCGGCGATGGCGCTCGGCGACAACGGCACCGCGCCCCAGAGCACGGCCGCCACCACGAGCACCAGCAGCGCGAGTATTGCGACCGGCCAGAAGAGCCGGCGCATCACGGCAGCACCCCCGGGTGCAGCGCCCGCGCGAGCGCGACCGCGGCTTCGCCTAACCGAACCGAGGGCCGCCCGACGAGCGACGTGTCGATCACCACGATGCGCCCGGCGCGCACCGCCGGCACCGCCTGCCACGCCGGACTCGACCGGATGTGCGCCGCGCCCGTCGGACCCGCGAGAATGAGATCCGGATTGCGCCGCACGATGTCTTCCATGGACACCTGCGGCGACGGACGCGGATCGTCAGCGTACACGTTCCGCGCGCCCGCAATGTCCAACAGCTCGCTCTGGAAGCTGCCGCTTCCAACGGTGATCACGGGCTCGTCCCAGATGTGCCAGAACACGCGCGGGTGCGGGAGCTTCGCGGTGGCCGCGCGCACGCGCGCGAGCGTGCGATCCACCGTGTCGATGCACGTCGCCGCGCGCGCGCTTTCGCCCGTGGCCCTGCCCAACAGGAGCGCCGTGCGGCGAAAGTCCGCGATGCGATCGGTGCGCAGCGCGATCACCGGCACCCCGGCCGCGCGCAGCTGGCTCGCGGCGGCGCGGTCGTCGCGGCTCGCGTACAGCACCACGAGGTCGGGGTGCACGCCGAGCACCGCTTCTACGTTAGGCCTGAGGCCGGCGCCCAGGTCGGGCACGAGGCGGGCCGAGTCCGGCCACAGATCCCAATGCGTGCGGCCCACCACGCGCGGACCGGCGCCGATCGCGAACAACAGATCCGTGGTCGCGGGGCTGAGCGACACGATGCGCTTAGGATTTTCGGGCGTGCCTTGCGCGACAGAGTCCCCGAAGTCATCGGCAACCGCCGGCCCAGGACGCGCGTCGCGGGCGACACACGCGCCGAGCGCGCCGCACGCCATGGCGACGGCGAAACACCAGATGACTAACGGAGCGCGATGCACGAAGGGCACCTCCCCCAAGGGAAGGTGCCCAGTGGAAAAGCGCGGGAGCTCGAGCGAGTCGCGCGCATCGCCACCAGCCCTTCTTCCGAGGGTCTGATCGAGTGGCGCGGACGCGAGGCGTCTCCTGGCTTCGGGGCACCCATGCTCGCCTTCCCAACCGCAGTCAGTGGCGTGATGAGCTTGGGGAGCTTGCCCCGTTACAGTGGCGGGACCGCGCCGGAGTTGCACCGGCTTCCGGAACCCGCGACCGCTTGAGCTTCAGTTGTCGATTGCCAACCTATGCGCCCGAGCGACGGGCGTCAAGCGCGCGTGCCAACGATTGCTTGAGCGCATCGCGGCGCTGCTCGTACGCCGCGCGCGCATCACTCGATGGATGCTGCTCGAGCTCGAACTCTGAATCGAGCGATGCGATCTCGCGCGCCAATCGCTCCGCGTCGTCGCCCACCACCAGCGGCGCCGTCTGCCCAACGATCAACGGCGGCGGCACGCGTCTGCGCATCAACACCACGCCTAACGCGCCAAGCATCAGGGCGGCGAGGACGATGGCGAGAATGGTGAGGTAGCGCTGCTGATGGGACGCAGTGGCGACCGTTGGGCTCTCCACTTTAAGCACTGCGTTGGCGGGCTCGTCCTCTCCCAGGTAGCGCGCGAACTTGCGCCCCTCGATCGTGACGGCTTCGGCCGGTTTGAGCTTGGGCCCGCTCACCACGGCGCGCGGATCCTCGGCCAACACTTCGAGCACGCCCACCGGGCGCGTCATGGGAATCGCGAGGGGAAAATCCTTGGCCGGCACGCGATAGGAAAACGACAGTTGCTTGAGCCCCGGCGCCATCGGTGCCACCACTTCCACGCGCCCGCCCGATGCGCGCACGGCGCGCGGCGAGATGTCGCTCTGCCCAACGGAAAAACCGATCGCCCCCGGCGGCAAGAGCGCCGTCCAGGTCGGATGCGCGTCGTCGCGCGAGATGGCGGTGATCCCGCTGTCGTTCGTGATCTCGTATACTTCGACGATGTCGTGCGACCCGTCTACGTTAGGCGCCGACACGATCACGTGCCGACCCCGAATCGTGAGCGGAAAGTTCCGCGACGTGGTGTCGTACACAATGATCTCGGCGCTGTCGCCGGTGACCCGCGGCGTGAGCAGCGGCAGCGAGAAGTACGCGATGCTCGCGTACGACGCCGACACGAAATAAATCGCGTCGGCGCGCCCCTTATGCCGATAGCGGAACTCGTATCGGCCGCCGGCCTGCGTGCGCATCGAGTCGAGCGGACCCGCCGTGTCGGAGCCCACGCGGTGCAGCGTCACCCAGATGCCGGGCACGCCCGACACCTGCGATGTGTCCGTCGAGTCAGGCCGCACGACCCGTCCGATCACCATGCGCGCCGTGGTGTCCGGCGCGGCGCTCGTGTCGGGCGAGAGCAGACTGCTCGCACCCTGCGCCCGCGCGCCTGCGGCGAACGCGAGACACGAGAGCACCACCGCGAGCGTGCGTACTACGCGGTGGGGACCAAGAGAAAGGCGGCCGCTTCGCGCGGCCGCCCCGGTGTGCCGAGCCGTTCCGTTAGGCACTTGGCGCCAAGGATGTCACAGGTTGAGCTTGCCGAAATCCTCGGGCCGCATCTTCTCCAAGTACGCCTTGAGCTGCTCGGCCGAGAGATCGTGCTGGCCGTACTCGGGCTCCGGTCCCGTGAACGACACGCCCTCCCCCTCCGTCGCGCTCGCCGATTCGTCCGCATCCTCCACCGAGATCTCCGTTAGGAGCGACTCCTGCGCGAAGATCGGCGCCGCGAGTCGCAACGCGATCGCGATGCTGTCCGACGGCCGCGCGTCGATGTGGAACACGTCCTCGCCGCGATACAGGTGCAGCTCGGCGTAGTAGGTGTTCTCCTGCACTTTCGTGATCTGCACCTGCTTGAGCGACGCGCCCATGCCGAGGATGAGCCGCTTGCACAGGTCGTGCGTGAGCGGACGCGGCGGCTTGATCTTCTGCATCTCCATCACGATCGATTCCGCTTCCGGCTGACCGATCCAGATCGGCAGCAGTCGCTCGCCGTCTTTCTCCTGGAGGATCACCACGTACGAATTGGACACACTATCCAGCCCGAGCCGTGCCACTTTGACTTCAACCATGAGTGCCTCCCTGGAGGCCGTCACGTCCCCATGTCCCAAGACGCCAGGTACTTCTTCTGCTCGTCGGTCAGCACGTCGATGTTCGCGCCGAGTGCGGCGAGTTTGAGACGAGCGATCTCGCGATCGATGCTCTCCGGTACCCGGTGCACGTCGCGGGACAGTCCCGCTCCCTTCTGTACCAGATACTCCGCGGCCAGCGATTGGTTCGCGAAGCTCATGTCCATGACGCTGGCTGGGTGGCCTTCGGCCGCGGCCAGGTTGATCAGGCGCCCCTCCCCGAGCAGGAAAATCCGGTTGCCGCGGACCACGTATTCCTGCACGAACGGCCGCACGTCGCGTGACTTGCCGCCGGCCAGCTTCTCGAGCGCCGGGATGTCCACTTCCACGTTGAAGTGGCCCGAATTACAGACCACTGCGCCGTCCTTCATGGCGGTGAAGTGTTCCGCGCGCAGGACGCTCGTGTTGCCCGTGAGCGTGCAGAAGATGTCGCCAATCGGCGCGGCCTCGGCCATGGTCATCACGCGGAAGCCATCCATGGTGGCTTCGAGCGCCTTGAGCGGGTCGATCTCCGTGACGATGACGTTGGCGCCTTGTCCGCGCGCGCGCATGGCCACGCCTCGTCCGCACCAGCCGTAGCCCGCGACCACGAACGTCGAGCCCGCGAGCAGCAAGTTGGTCGCGCGGATGATGCCGTCGATGGTCGACTGGCCCGTGCCGTAGCGGTTGTCGAACAGGTGCTTTGTGAACGAATCGTTCACCGAGATCACCGGGAACTGGAGCACGCCGTCCTTGGCCATCGCCTTCAGGCGGATGACGCCGGTGGTGGTCTCCTCGGTGCTGCCTAACACACGGGACACGAGCGCCTTCCGGCTCGCGGCGTCCAGGCCCTCGACCCAGGTGCGCACCGACGCCGGGAGATCATCCAGCCTTCCTAACGCAATCATGTGGATGGCGCCCACAACGTCGGCGCCGTCGTCCATCGTGATCTCGGGCTCGTGCGCGATCGCGGCGCGGATGTGCTCGTAATACGTGTCGTTGTCCTCGCCCTTGATCGCGAACACCTTGATTCCGTGGTCGCGCACGAGGTGCGCGGCGATGTCGTCCTGCGTCGAGAGCGGGTTGGACGCGCAGAGCGCGATGTCCGCGCCGCCGGCCTTGAGGGTGATCATCAGGTTGGCCGTCTCGCTCGTGACGTGCAGACACGCCGACACGCGCTTCCCCGCCAGCGGCCGTTCCTTCGCAAACCGCTCGCGAATCTGCCGCAGCACCTGCATCGAGCGCTCCGCCCACTCGGCGCGCTGCCGGCCGTGATCGGCGAGAGCGAGGTCGCGAACGTCGTGTGTGGCGGAACGGGATTCTGTCTTGGCGAGGGTGGCCATGCGTCGTCCTCAAAAAGGTGAAAGACGTGCACCGAGCGTTAGCGTGCAGCGATTGCCGTGCCGCCCGAGCCGGGCGGGCGTCAGATCGCGCGCTTGAGCGCCTCGATGCGGTCTGTGCGTTCCCAGGAAAAGTACGTGATTTGCCGCCCGCGCAGCTGCGCGGTGCATGCCTCACGGCCGAAATGGCCGTACGACGCCGTGCGCTGATAAATGGGCGAGCGGAGGCCGAGTGCGTCGATGATGCCGCGCGGCGTGAGGTCGAACACATCGCGCACGGCGCTCTCGATGCGCGTCTCCTCGACAGCGGCCGTTCCGAACGTCTCGACCATCACGCTCACGGGCTCGCGCACGCCGATCGCATACGCGATCTGCAGCTCGCACTTATGCGCGAGTCCAGCCGCGACGATGTTCTTGGCGACCCAGCGCGCGGCGTACGCGGCGCATCGGTCGACCTTGGAGGGATCCTTGCCGCTGAACGCGCCACCGCCGTGGCGCGCGGCGCCGCCGTAGGTGTCGACGATGATCTTGCGTCCCGTTAGGCCGGCATCGCCCTGCGGTCCGCCGACGACGAATCGTCCCGTGGGATTGACGTGGATCGCAGCGCGCCGCGGGTCGAACATCTCGCGCGGCAGCGTGGGCACGATCACGTTGCCGATGATCGCCGCGCGCACGTCGTCGCTCGAGATCGCATCCGAGTGCTGTGTGGACACGACCACCGTCGGCACGCGCACCGGCCGTCCGTTCTCGTATTCGACGGTGACCTGTGCCTTCCCATCCGGCCTGAGCCACGGCAGATCGCCGCACTTGCGACGCTCGGCTAACGCACGCGTGAGCGCGTGCGCAAGCTGGATGGGCATCGGCATGAGCTCGGGCGTTTCATCGGTGGCATAGCCGAACATCATGCCTTGATCGCCTGCACCGCCGGTGTCGACGCCCATGGCGATGTCGGGCGACTGCCGGTCTATCGTGCTCATCACCGCGCACGTCTTGGCGTCGAAGCCGAACGTCGCATCGGTGTAACCGATGTCGGCAATGGTCGAGCGGACGATGTCGGGGATGGAGACGTACGTCGTGGTGGTGATCTCGCCGGCCACGCAGGCGAGCCCCGTCGTGACGAGCGTCTCGCAGGCTACGCGTGCACCCGGATCTTCGGCGAGAATCGCGTCCAGCACTCCATCGGAGATCTGGTCGGCAATCTTGTCCGGGTGTCCCTCGGTTACGGACTCCGAGGTGAAGAGGAAGCGCTCGGGCACACGATTCTCCAGCGCTGCCGTCGCAAGCGGCTCAGCGTCT
>DATEKK010000053.1:0-15416 GCA_035277485.1 Gemmatimonadaceae bacterium | reverse complement strand
GGCGTTGGCGCTCGTCGAACGCCGCGACCTCGCCGAGCACCACGCGTGTGATGAGCGCGCGCAATGTCAGCTCGTTGTCGCCGCCATCTCCTAAGGCCGGCGGGACAGGCACCGACCACCGGTCGAGCGAGCGAGCTTTTTGCCCGAGGACGCGAGTTTCGATGAACATGGGTGAGCCTCAGTGGAAAGACAGCCCGGACGGCGCCATCGTCACTGCGTCGTCACTGCATCGTCCGCGGCATTGCGGAAGGACGGTTCCGCCTCTCGCGGGGGCCTAACGCTCGTGGCGACGATCCGCCAGGCGCATCTCGAATTCCCGCGCACGCGTCAAAATCTGCTCCGGTGGCGCCCCGGTCGGAATGCTGCGCAGGAACTCGAGGGTGTCGGAAGGTGAGTTAATGGCAAGCGCGAAATCGAACTGCGGCGTCTCGATCGACGATGGGTACGAGCCAAAAATTCGCGTGAGCTCGCGAATCACATCGGCAAGGAGCACATCATCGCTATCGCGTTCGTTGTCCGAGGCCATGCGACTTTGGATTTGCGCAGTTTACACAGATTCTAGCATTCGTGGTGGCTAACGCAACTGACCGCCTTCTAGTGCGACGGGCCAGTGAGCGGGATGCCGGTGCGCATGGATCACAGCGACGATGACAATCGTGCCCTGATCAACACCATAGAACACGCCGTAAGGAAACCGTCGCAGTAGGGAGCGACGTACGACTCCCGAGACGTATGTGCCTATCTTAGGCGACTGCCGAAGGAGCTTGGTGGGCTTCCTCGTTCTGGGGAACGCGGATTGGGCGGATTGGGCGGATTGAACGGATCTTGGGGAACGTTTAGTTGCTCCTGATCCGCGTCCGCTGTTTGGCCAGGCATCCACGACTTGATAGCGGACACTCCCGGGGACACAGCCGGACCAAGGGATTTTTTTGTAGAGCTTCGCTTCTCGCCACCCAGCCATCCGTAAGATCCGTTCAATCCGCCCAATCCGTGTTCCCCAGAGCGAGGAAGCTCACCACTGCGCTCGCCTCCTGCTAACAGAAATTCAGACGGGTCCCACTACGAACTCCTCGCAAGTCCAGATCGCTGCAACTCGTACCATTTAAACGCCCCGACCAGCTCGTGCGCTGCCCGGGGCGTGAATCGAACTGATGTCACTGTCGACACAGTTCCTATCCAGTGCGCCTGCGAGTCAAGTCGGCACGCACGTCCTCCCAGGTGCGGGCCGAACCCGGATTCGCCTTGTACTCCGCCCACCGATGCTCGAGCTCTGAGGCCAATGCCTAACGCAACTCGGCTGGCTTGTATCGGCAGGTCATTACGAATTCGCGCTCGCATCGCTCGCACGCGCGGTTTCCAGCCTAGTTTCTTTCGCTCATTCACTGTATATTGCATGGCGTGAATCTTGCGTTGCGCACCGCTCCTCTCGAGCGACCGTGACCACTCTCGCGGTCATCCCAGCCCGTCTCGGCGCCACCCGGCTCCACCGCAAGCCGCTCCGCCTCCTCGGCGGTTCTCCCTTAGTCGTCCGCGTCTGGCAACGCGTCCAAGAACTTCGCGTCGCCGACCACTGCGTCATCGCGACCGATCACCCCGATGTCGTCAATGCCGCCCGTGAGGCCGGCGCCGAGTGCGTGCTCACTAGAGCAGAGCACCCCTCGGGCACCGACCGCGTCGCGGAAGTCGCGGCACGCCCCGAGTTCGCCAAGCGCGGCTTCAACGTCATTCTGAACGTGCAAGGCGATGAACCTTTCGTCGCCGGCCAGACGCTGCGTGGCGCCATCGAAATGGTGCGCGATCGCGGGTTCCACCTCGGAACCGCAGCCATCCGCGACGATGCCGCAATCCTCGACCAGCCCAACGTCGTCAAAGTGGTGTGTGCCGACGACGGGCGCGCACTGTACTTTTCCCGAGCGGCAATTCCGTTCGCGCGCGACCGTTTGGCAGGGGCCGCACAGAACGGGGATGAGACCCACCACCTCGCGCGCAGCATGGTACGCCGCCACATGGGCGTCTACACGTATACACCTGCGGCGCTCGAGTTCTGGGTCTCGCTGCCGCCGCATCCGCTCGAACGCATCGAGCGGTTGGAGCAACTTCGGCCGCTCGCGGCCGGCATGGCTATCGGGGTTGCGTTAGTCGACGCGCCGCCCGAGCCGAGCATCGATACCGAGGACGATCTGGAACGCGCGAACTCCCGTTGGTCTGACTTCACCGCGAGGCACCGGTAAATGCCATCGAATGCACCGCAGCACACGACGAAGTACATCTTCGTGACGGGCGGCGTCGTCTCGTCGCTCGGCAAAGGCATCGCCGCGGCTTCCCTCGGCCGACTGCTCGTGGAACGCGGTCTCCGCGTCACCATGATGAAGTTCGACCCGTACATCAATGTCGACCCCGGCACCATGTCGCCGTTCCAACACGGCGAGGTGTACGTCACCGACGACGGCGCCGAAACCGACCTCGACCTCGGCCACTACGAGCGCTTCATCGACCGCGCGCTCTCGCAATCCAACAACGTCACGACAGGCCGTGTGTACCTGAACGTGATCAGCAAGGAACGCCGCGGCGAATATCTGGGCTCGACGGTGCAGGTGATTCCGCACATCACCGACGAGATCAAAGCCGCGATGAAGCGCATCGCGCCCGACAACGATGTCGTGATCGTCGAGATCGGCGGGACGGTCGGCGACATCGAGTCGCTGCCATTCCTCGAGGCGATTCGCCAATTCCGCCACGAGATCGGCCGCGAGAACGCGCTCTTCGTGCACCTCACGTTAGTCCCGTTCATCAGCGCGGCCGGCGAAGTGAAAACGAAGCCGACGCAGCACTCCGTGCGCGAGCTCATGGAAATCGGAATCCAGCCGGACATGCTCATCTGCCGCGCCGAGCGTCCGTTGTCGGAAGACGTGAAGCGCAAGATCGCGCTGTTCTGCAACGTCGACTTCGGGTCTGTGATCGAGAGCCGCGACGTGCCTACCATTTACGAGATCCCGCTCTCGTTCGCCGAGCAGGGATTGGACGACCGCGTGGTGACGCGCCTTGGGTTAGGCGGGAAAGATCCGGATCTCTCCGCGTGGAAGCAGATGGTCTCGCGCATCACGTCGCCCAGCGAGCGCGTGCGCATCGCGGTAGTGGGCAAGTACACCGACCTCGTGGACAGCTACAAGAGCGTGCACGAAGCGCTCATCCATGGCGGCATCGCCAACGACGTGGGCGTCGACATCCGCTGGATCTCGAGCGATCTGTTCACCTCGGCGGAGCGCGCGGGCGAATTGTTAGGCCCCGTGCACGGCCTGCTCGTGCCGGGCGGCTTCGGCGTGCGCGGCGTCGAAGGCATGGTGGAAGCCATCCGGTGGTCGCGCGAACGCGGCCTCCCGTTCTTCGGCATCTGCCTCGGCATGCAAGTGTCGGTGATCGAATTCGCGCGGCACAAGTGCAACCTCGACGACTCGCACTCGAGCGAGTTCGCCCCCGAGTGCGCGGATCCGGTGATCTCGCTCATGGAGTCGCAGCAGCACATCACCGACATGGGCGGCACCATGCGGTTAGGCGCGTACCCGTGCCGGTTGAAACCCGGTTCGTTAGTCGCAGAGACGTACAACGCATCCGACATCAGCGAGCGGCACCGGCACCGGTACGAGTTCTCGAACGCGTATCGCGACCTGTTCGAGAAGCACGGCGTGCGGTTCAGCGGACTGTCGCCCGACGGCTCGTTAGTCGAGATCATCGAGCTGCCCGACCATCCGTGGTTCGTCGGCTGTCAGTTCCACCCCGAGCTCAAGTCGCGTCCGACGCGCCCGCATCCGCTGTTCGCCGGCTTCGTGGGCGCGGCGCTCAGCGCCAAGCGCGTGCGCGGCGAGTCTCGCGACGCCGCGCGGGGCGCGCGCGCCGCCACGTCCACCTGAGCGCGACGTGTCCCAGCGTTTTCCCGCCGACCGGTTCTTTCTCATCGCCGGACCGTGCGTGGTGGAATCGGACGAGCTGAACTATCGCGTGGCGGATCATCTCGCGTCGCTCGCCGAGCGGGTGCCGGGCGGCGTGATCTTCAAGGCGAGCTTCGACAAGGCCAACCGCTCGAACCGCGCCGCGCACCGCGGACCGGGGCTCGACGAAGGCCTCGCCGCGCTCGACCGCGTGAAGTGCCGCACCGGACTGCCCGTCCTAACGGACGTGCACGAGCCGGAGCAGTGCGAGACGGCCGCCCAAGTGGTCGACGTGCTGCAAATCCCGGCGTTCCTCTGCCGGCAAACCGATCTCCTCGTGGCCGCCGGCGCCACGGGAAAACCGGTGAACATCAAGAAAGGGCAGTGGATGCACCCCGAAGGCATGCGCGGCGCGGCGGACAAGGTGCGCCGCGCCGGCGTTAGGCGGCCGGAAGTGGCGATCACCGAACGCGGCACGTTCTTCGGCTACGGCGATCTCGTGGTCGACATGCGCTCGTTTGCGCGCCTCGCCGCCGCATGCTCGGCACCCGTGGTGTTCGACGCGACGCACAGCGTGCAGCAGCCGGGCAAGGGAGACGGCGGCGCGAGCGGCGGCGTGCGCGAGCACATTCCCGCGCTCGCGCGCGCGGCCGTCGCGGCCGGCGCCAACGGCGTATTCCTCGAGACCCACCCGGATCCCGACAACGCGCCGAGCGACGGGCCCAACATGCTCCCGTTGTCGGAGCTGGATGCGTTAGTCCGCCAGCTCGTCGAGGTGTGGGACACGTGCCGCCGGTAATCGACGCCGCACTCGCGCGCCGTATCAAGCTCGTCGGCCTCGACGTCGACGGCGTGCTCACCGACGGCGGCATCTACCTCGGCGACGTAGCAGGCGCGGCCATGGAGTTCAAGCGCTACGACGTGCAGGACGGACTGGGCATCGAGCTCATGCGGCACGTCGGCCTCAAGGTGGTCATCATCACCGGTCGCGTGTCCGAGAGCGTACGGCTGCGCGGTAAAGAGCTGCGCGCCGATGACGTCGCACAGGATGCGTTAGCACGAAAGCTTCCCGCGCTCAGGCGCGTGCTCGAGCGGCACGGCGTGACGGCGCAGGAATCCGCATTCGTCGGCGACGACATTCCCGACCTGCCGATTCTGCGCGCGGTCGCGCTGCCCGTCGCGGTCGGGAACGCGGTGCCCACGGTGCGTGACGTCTGCGTTCTCCAACTCGAGCGCGCCGGCGGCCGCGGTGCCGTGCGCGAATTCGCTGAGCTCCTTTTGCGCGCGCGCGGCGAATGGCAGCGCGCGCTCGACCTCTATCTCGCGGCGCGCGCCGACACCCCGCTCGAGGCCACGCTGTGAGCATGGACGCCGTCGAACGCGGACGCCGCGTGCTGCGCATGGAACGCGAGGCGCTCGAGGACGTCGAGCGCAACCTCGATGCCTCGTTCGCGGCGGCCGTCGACGTCCTCGTGGCGTGCAAGGGACGCGTCATCGTCGCCGGCGTGGGTAAGTCCGGACTCATCGGGCGGAAGATCGCCGCCACCCTCACGTCCACCGGGACACCGGCCACGTTTCTGCACCCGGTCGAGAGCGTGCACGGCGATCTCGGCCTTGTGGGGCCGTCGGATGTGGCCATTCTCATTTCCAAGAGCGGCGAAACCGACGAGCTGTTTCCGCTGCTGGAACAACTCAAGCGGTTAGGCGTACGCATCATTGCAATCGCGGGCGCGCGCGACTCGACGCTCGCGCGCCATGCCGATGTGGTGCTCGACGCACGGGTGCGCGAGGAAGCGTGTCCGCACGATCTCGCGCCCACGACCAGCACCACGGCGGCGCTCGCAATCGGCGACGCGCTGGCCGTCACGCTGCTCGAGCACAAAGGATTTCGGCGCGAGGATTTCGCGCGGCTGCACCCGGGCGGTTCGCTGGGCAAGCGGTTGCTCACGCGCGTGTGCGATGTGATGGTGACAGAGAAACTGCCGGTGCTCGAGCAGCGCGCCCTGATGCGCGATGCGGTGATGATGCTCGCCGAGCGTCGCGGTACGGTCGCCATCGTGAGCGACCAGGGGCAGGTGGTGGGTGTCGTGACGGCAGGCGATCTCACGCGACTCATGGAGCGGGAAGACGACGTGTTCCACGTGCCGGTCGAACGCGTGATGAACCGCCAGCCCAAAACGGCGCGCGCCGAGGAGCTCGGCAGCGCCGTGGTCTATCGCATGGAGAAGTTCGGCATCATGGCAATGCCCGTGTTGGACGGCGACAATCGGATGGTCGGCATGGTGCACCTGCACGATCTCATGCGAGCGGGGATTTCGTGATCCGCCGCTGGCTCGTCGCGCTGTGCGTCATCGCCGCGTCGTCCGCGTGCTCCAACGGCACGGAGCCCAGAGTGCGCTCGGCGAATCCGCTCGCCGATTCCGCCGACCAAGTGATGTTCGGCGTTGCGACGATGATCACGGATCAGGGTCTCCTGCGCGCCAAGCTGCAGGCCGACACCGCGTACTTCTTCGACGGCAGCACCCGCATCGAAGCGCGCCACGAGAAGACCACGTTTTACACCACTACCGGTGTCGAGAACGCCGTGCTCACGTCGGAGGAAGGCACGTACAACTCGGCGCGCGGGACCATGCAGGCGCGGAAGAACGTCGTGGTGGTGACCACCGACAACAAGCGCCTCGAGACGTCGCTGCTCGACTACAACCAGCAGACCAATCTCATCAGCAGCGACAGCGCGTTCGTCCTCACGCAACCGACCGGCACCATGCGCGGCATCGGATTCACGTCCGACCCGAACATGGTCAACCTGCACGTGAAGCGCGTGATCACCGGCGGCGGGACGTTCACGCTGCCCGGCAACGGAACGTCGCCGTGAAACCGAACGCGCACTGGCTGGTCGCGCTCGCGGCGATCTCCGTGCCGTTAGGCTTGGCGGCGCAGCAGCCGGGACCGCCCGCGCCGTCGGGCCAGTGCCAACTCGTGTACGCGGCACGCGATTCGTCGATTCCGCCGCGCATCTCGGCCACGAAGCTGCCGAGCGGCCAGTACAACACGTTCATGGGCGGGGGCATCGTCGCGAGGTGTCCGGCGCAGAACATGACGCTCATCGCCGACAGCGCGGAGAATTACGGCGACCAGAAGCTGCTGCACCTGATCGGCCACGTGCACTATACGGAGCCACGCCTAACGGAAGACTCCGAGCTCGCCGACTACTACCAGACCGACGAGCACCTCGTCGCCTCGGGCAACGTGCACGCCGTGCTCCCGAGCGGCACTACGTTGGACGGACCGCACGTCGATTACTATCGCGTGGCGCCGAACATCCGCACCGTCACCAAAATGATCGCGACGGGCCGCCCGACGATCACGATCATCGAGCGCGACTCCACGGGGAAGCCGTCGCAACCGATGACCGTCGTCGCCAACACCGTCGATATGGAAGGCGACAGCCTGACGTACGCGTCGATGAATGTGGTCATCACGCGCACGGACGTCATCGCCACGGGCGATTCGGCCGCGATGAACAGTGCCACCGAGTTCGCGCGCCTCATGCGCAAGCCCATGATCAAGGCGCGCGGCGACCGTCCGTTCACGCTCACCGGCGATCTCATCGATCTCTTCGGCCGCAACAAGGCAGTCGATCGCGTGATCTCGCGCGGCCACGCCAGGAGCGTGAGCAAGGATGCCACGCTCACCGGCGACACGCTCGACTTCGCGATGGCCCAGGGCCGGCTGCAGCGCGTGCACGCGTGGGGCACGAGCCGCGCGCATGCATTCAATCCGACGTACGACATGCTGGCCGATTCGCTCGACGTGCGCATGCCGGACCAACGCCTGCGCGAGATCCATGCGCTGCGCGATGCGTATGCGCAGAGCGTGCCCGACACGACCAAGATCCACACGAGCGAGCACGACTGGCTGCGCGGCGACACCATTTACGCCTACTTCGACAGCTCGGCCAAGGCGCTCGCCGACACGTCCACACAGCCGCAGATCCAGCGGCTCATCTCGTTCGGCCACGCGCGGTCCTTTTATCAAATTGCGGCGAAGGACACCGCGGCCATCGGGCCGTCGATCAACTATGTGCGCGGTGATCGCATCCAAGTCGCGTTCCTGAACCGCGAAGTGCAAACGGTCACGATCAAGGGGCAGGCGACGGGCGTCTATCTCGATCCGAGCAAACCCCCGCGCGACACGACCAAGAAGGGCAAGACCGATACCGCGACGGTCAAGACGCCTAACGCAGCACCGAAAACGCGCGCCGACACCGCCCGGGGAGCCACACCGCGATGACCGACCCGATTCGTTTGCCCGAAGAGGTCGAGAACTTCATCGAAGAGAAGTCGCGCGGCGACCGTTCGGTGGCGTTGGCGATGAAAGCGTTGGTCAGCGCCGCGCATGAAACCGGCGAGGTCCCGTTCAACGACGTCGCGATCCAGTATCGCAACGAGCATCTCGCGATGGTGCGCGAGTCCGGGGGCGATGCGGACCACGAGGCGGGCCGTCTCAGTCTCGACGAAGTGCGCATGCACCTGGCCAAGACGGTGCTGCCCAAACTGGTGAACGAAGGGCTGATCATGCTGCCGCCCGGCGGACTCAGGGCGCCGGACGCATCCATCCGCATCGTCGATCGCTACTGGCGCGCGCTCGAGCCGTTTCGCGCCGAGATCAAGGGGTCCAACGTTGGGCCGATGCTCCGGCACATCGACGAGCAGGCGGCTCTTCGCCGGACGGGAGCGCACACGGCCGTCGCGCCCCAGCAGGCGACGAGCGTGCTCGAAGCGATTGGCCTCGTCAAGTCGTATCGGCGACGTAAGGTCGTGAACGACGTGGCCTTGCGCTTGCAACAGGGCGAAATCGTCGGCCTGTTGGGGCCCAATGGGGCGGGGAAGACCACCACGTTCTACATGATCGTGGGCCTCATCGCTCCGCAGGAAGGCCGGATCCAGCTCGATGGCGACGACATCACCGAAGTGCCGATGTACAAGCGCGCACGGCGCGGCATCGGATACCTTTCGCAGGAGCCGTCGGTATTTCGAAAGCTGACAGTCGAAGAAAACATCCTCGCGATACTCGAGACACTCAAGATCACGCCCGAGGAGCGCCGCCGCCGGCTCGAAGAATTGTTGGACGAGCTGGGGATCAAACGCTTGCGGGGCAACAAGGCGTACTCATTGTCCGGCGGTGAGCGGCGCCGTCTCGAGATCACGCGCGCATTGGTCACGCAACCCAAGTTCATGATGCTCGACGAACCGTTCGCGGGAGTCGATCCGATCGCGGTGCACGACATTCAATCCATCGTCGCGGGGTTACGCCACCGTGGAATTGGAGTCCTCATCAGCGACCACAACGTCGAGCAGACACTGGACATCGTGGACCGGGCATACATCATGTTCGATGGACAGGTGAAGGTGTCGGGAACGGTGCAGGAACTGGTATTCGATGACGAGGTGGCGCGCATTTATCTCGGGCCCACGCTCACAGCCCGCTTGCGCTCGCGCTTCGCATCGCGGCACGACAGCGTCGAGGTGTCATGAAGACTGGCATGCATCAAAGCACGCAGCTCCGCCAGGAGCTGAAGATCAATCCACGCCTCTACCAGGCGATGGATTTGCTTTACATGCCGCTGCTCGATCTCCAGCAACATCTCAAGCAGGAGCTCCTCAACAATCCGTTCCTCGAGATGGTGGAGCCCGAGGAGGAAGAAGAAGAGGAGACGACCACCGACTCTGAGACCGCCACCGAAGAAAAGAAAGACGCCGACGAAATCGATTGGGAGGAGATCCTCCTCAATGGCTTCGACACCGGCGGTCAACCCGAGGAGCGCGAGGAAAAGGAGTACTTCGAGCCGGTCACGGTCGACAGCCGCGACCTGGGCGACCACCTGCGCGATCAGGTCACGCTGCTCGACCTCTCGCCGCGCCAGATGCTCCTGGCCGACGAGGTGATTGGCAACATCAACGAGGACGGCTACCTCGCGTGCACGGTCGAACAGATCCGAGTAGGTGTAAACGAGGTGCTCGAGAATCACGCCGCCGAATCCGATCGCGACCCCGAGGACGTTCCTCGTTACACGGACCACGAAGTCGAAGAGATGCTGGGGGTGATCCAGAGTCTGGATCCGCCAGGCGTCGGTGCGCGCGACCTGCGCGAATGTCTGCTGTTACAATTGCGTGAGGCGGGTCTCGAGCAATCCGTGCCGTACCGCCTCGTACGCGACTCGTTCGACGAGTTGATCAACCACCGCTGGAGTGAGATCTCCAAGCGCTTCGGCATCAGCCAGGCCGACGTGCAGAAAGCCGCCGACGAAATCGCAAAGCTCGATCCCAAACCCGGCCTGGTCTACAGCGACACGGGCGACAACTACATCATCCCGGACCTGGTGGTCGACAAGATCGACGGCCAGTACCATGTCTTCCTCAACGATGCGAACCTCCCGCGGCTGAAACTCAGCAAAGCGTATCAGGAGATCGCGCGCGACAAGAAAAAATTCGACGGCGAGAACAAGGAGTTCATCTCCAACAAGCTCAATTCGGCGAACTGGATGATCCAGGCCATCGAGCAGCGCCGCCAGACGATGCTCAAGGTGATGAACTTCATCGTCGACCGGCAGCGCGACTTCTTCGAGAAGGGCGTGCAGTACCTGAAGCCGCTCACGCTGCGTGAAGTGGCCGAAGTGATCAACATGCACGAGTCCACCGTCAGTCGCGTGACCAACGAGAAGTTCGTGCAGACGCCGCGGGGCGTGCTGCCGCTCAAGTACTTCTTCTCGAGCGGCCTGTCGACCACCGGCGGCGAGGACGTGTCGGCGCGCGGCATCAAGGCGCAGATCGAGAAGCTCGTGTCGGACGAAGATCCCAAGCGCCCGCTCACGGACCAGGCCATCGTGAACATTCTCAAGGAGAGCGGCGTCCAGATCGCGCGGCGCACCGTCGCCAAGTACCGCGACCAGTTAGGCGTCCTCTCGGCCCGGATGCGCAAGCGCGTATGAGCGCAGCCCACGCGGGGCAGGGGCGCAATGCCTAACGCTCCGGCCGCCATGACCCGTCTCGACCGGCCGTTCGCGCTCCCCGGGCGCCAGGTGGACGTGTCGGTCCTCGTCCCCGCCAAGGACGAAGCCGAGAACCTCCCGCTGTTCATGGAGCAGGCCCAAGCCGCGTTCACGGCGGCGCCGGCGTCGTTCGAGGTCGTGGTCGTCGACGACGGCTCGACCGATGCGACGTGGCAGGTGCTCGAGGAGCTCACCGCGCGATATCCGTTTCTGCGCATTGCGCGTCACCCGAGGCAGCGTGGCATCGCCGATGCGCTGCACACCGGGTTTCTCGAGGCGCGCGGGCGCGTGATGGTGTTCTATCCCGCCGACCTGCAGTACAAGCCCGAGGACATCCCACGGCTCGTCGCGCCGATCCTGTCCGGCGACGCCGACATGGTGACCGGGTACAAGCAGGGCAAGTACGAGAAGGCGTTCGTCTCACGCATCTACAACGGGTTGAGCCGCCGCCTGTTCGATCTGCCGGTGCGCGACCTCAATTCGGTGAAAGCATACCGGCGCGAAGTGATGGACGCGATTCCCGTTAGGCCGGACTGGCACCGCTACATGATCGCGATCGCCGCCGCGCAGGGCTTCACGGTCACGGAAGTGCCGGTGCCGCTGTACCCGCGGCACGCGGGGCGCTCCAAGTTCGGCATCGCCCGCATTCCGGTGGGTGTGCTCGACATGCTCGCGGTGTGGTTCGAGCTCCGGTTCGGCCAGAAGCCGCTGTTGCTGTTCGGCATGGTGGGCGCGGCGTTGTTCGTGATCGGCGTGCTGGCCGGCATCGTGGCGCTGGCGATGCTCGCGTTCCGCGACGTGGGCGTTCGCGCCGTGTGGACCGTCATCCAGACGTGTCTCATTCTCGGCTCGATCTTCTTCGCCGCCGGTCTGTTAGGCGAACAGATCGCGGGCCAGCGCGCCGAGCTCCGCGAGCTGCGCCGGCGCATGGAGGATGCGCAGGCACGCCGCGACGACCCCGTGGAACGAGGTTAGGCGCGTGCGGGTGCTCTTCCTCGCCCATTCGTTCCCGCGCACCGCGGGCGATGCGGCGGGCTCCTTTCTCTTGCGTCTCGCCCAGGCCCTCGAGTCCGAGGGTATCACCGTGCAGGTGGTGGCGCCGGCGGCGCCGGGCCTGCCCCACGCAGAGCAGCTCGACGGCGTGGGCGTCGAGCGATTCCGCTATGCGCCGCGCCGCTTCGAGCGGCTCGCGTACACCGGTACCATGGCGCAGGACGTGCGCGACTCGTGGAGCGCGCGGCTCACGATGCTCAGCTTCCTGGGCTCGGAGTTCGTCAGCGCGGTGCGGTCCGGCCGGCGATTCCAACCCGACCTCGTGCACGCGCATTGGTGGTTCCCGGGCGGTCTCGTGGGGACCTGGGTAGCGTCGATGGCCGGCGTGCCGCTCATCACCACCCTGCACGGCAGCGACGTGCGTCTCGCGCGCACGGTCGTGGGCGCCCGACCCGTGTTCCGTCACGTGCTGCGCCACTCGGCCGCCGTGACGGCGGTGTCCAATTGGCTCGCCGGTGAAGCGGGCGCGGTGCTGCCTAACTTGAAGCCGGTGGTGGCGCCCATGCCGGTCGACACCACGCTGTTCGCGCCGGGCAACGGACGCTCGACCGATCGGTTGCTCTTCGTTGGGCGGCTCAACGCGCAGAAGGGCGTGTCGACGCTCATCGACGCGCTGCCATCGATCGGCGCGCCGTACCACCTGGACTTAGTCGGCGACGGACCGGAACGCGCCGAGCTCGAGGCGCGCGCGCAGAATCTTCGCGTGGCCGATCGCATCACGTGGCACGGCGCGCTCGCGCGATCGGCGCTGCCGCCGCTCTATCAGCGCGCCGCGTTGCTCGTCGTCCCCTCGATCGAGGAGGGCCTCGGCCTCGTCGCTGTCGAGGGACAGATGTGCGCGACACCGGTGATCGCCGCCAACTCCGGCGGGCTGAGCGACATCGTGCGCAACGGTCAGACGGGCGTGCTCGTGCCGCCGCTCGACGCATCGTCGCTCGCGCAGGCCATCGACGAGATGCTCACGAATCCGGAGCGCGCGAGAGAGATTGGTGCCGCGGGACGCGTGCACGCGCTCGCGACGTTCGCGCCCGAGTCGGCCGCGCGACGCTACGCCATGCTCTATCGCTCCACCCTTGAGCACGCCGAGAAATAGCAGGCTGCTGTTCGGGGCGAAGATTGCGTTCGCGGTCGCCGTCGTCGTGGCCGTGGCGTACGCGCTCGTGCGCGAGTGGCAACCGGTCAGCGCCGCGATGCACGAGGCGCGCCCCCGATGGGGCCTGCTCGCGCTCTCGGGCGTGATCGTGCTCGCGAACTACGCGCTGCTCATCGAAGCGTGGCGCCTCGTGCTCGCGGGCTGGGAAGGGGAGCGTCGCGGCACGGCCGCCCCCGCGCTCAGCTTCTGGGAAAGCGCGCGAATCTGGAGCGTGTCCAACCTTGGCCGCTACATCCCGGGCAAGGTGTGGCAGATGGGCTCGATGGCGGTGATGGCGCAGGAGCAGGGCGTGTCGGGCATCACCGCGGCCGGCGCCGCCGTCGTCGTGACGCTCATCAACACCGTTGCCGGATTCATCGTGCTCGCGCTCACCGGCGCCGGCGTGCTGCACGTGCCCCCGTTGGGCATCGCGGTGATCGCGCTGCTCGGCCTTGGCCTCTTGCTCGCGCCGCAACTCATCCCGTGGTTGGGCACTCTGGCCGGCCGCATTCTGCGCCGGCCGATCGTGCTCGGACGCATCCCGCACACGGCGATCTGGCTCGCCGCCCTCATCTCCGCGGCGTCGTGGGTTGTATACGGTGTGGCGTTCCGTGTGATGGCGGTGGGCGTGCTCGGCTCCGCGTCTGGCGCCGTTGGCACCTACATCGCAGTTTTCACGGCCTCGTACCTGGCCGGATTCCTGGCGCTCATCGCGCCGGGCGGGGTCGGCGTACGAGAGATTGTCATGTTCGCCGGGTTGCGGCAGGCTGGGTTCACCGGCGGCGAGGCGACGCTGCTCGTGGTCTCGTCGCGCGTGTGGCTCACGATTCTCGAGATCGTCCCCGCGGTTCTCTTTCTGGCGCACCGTTGGATGCGCCCCAAACGCTCCGATGGCCCAATCGAAAGTACGAGATAGCCGCGCCGCGACCAAGGCCAGCCGCGGCCCTGCGTTAGGCGAGCCGCGATTCGCCACCGCGTGGGCGGCGCTCGTGTACATCGTCGCGACGCTCATCATCGGGTATCCGGCGCTCGCTGGGCGCTTTCTCGTCAACCCGACGAGCGACCAGTACATCGGCGGCTACGCGTTCCGTGAATTCGCTGCGGCCTCGCTGCGGGCAGGGCACGGCTTCCCCCTATGGAATCCGTATCTCTACGGAGGCATGCCGTATGTCGCCGCGATGAGCGGCGACATTTTCTATCCGACCTTCTTGATGCGCATGATCATGCCCGCCGATGTCGCGATGACGTGGGCGTTCATCATTCACATCATTCTCGCGGGACTCTTCACCTACATCTTGCTGCGCGCGTGCCGGTTTTCGTTCTACGGCGCGCTGACGGGCGGCCTGGTCTACATGATGGGCGGTCCGATCTCGTCGTACGTGTCGCCGGGACACGACGGGAAATTGTACGTGAGCGCGCTCCTGCCGCTCGTGCTGTTTCTGCTCGTGCGCGCGATCCGCGATGGGAAGGCGTGGTCGTATGGCGTGCTGGCGATCGTCGCAGGTCTCGCGTGCCTGAGCCCGCATCCGCAGCTCTACCAGTACATGCTGTTGGTGAGCGGCGCATTCGCGCTCTGGCTCGCGTTCGGCAGCGACAACGCGCCTCAACTCGAGCGGCCCGTCGCGCTCAAGCGACTCGGCGCCGCATTCGTTGCCATTTGCGTGGGCACGCTGATGGGCGCGATCCAGTACACGTCGGTCCTGCAGTACGTGCCGTGGTCTCCGCGTGCCGGAGGACTGAGCGGTTGGGCACACGCGACGTCGTACTCGTTCCCGCCCGAAGAGCTCATCAACACGTACATCCCGCAGTTCACGGGGATGTTCGAGCACTATTGGGGCCGCAACGGGATTCACCTGCACAGCGAATATCTCGGCGCCGTCGCGCTCATGCTCGCGCTGCTCGGCGTCGTCTACGCGTGGCGGCCGGAGCGCCGATCATTCGGACGATTCTGGTTCATCACCTTCATCGTCGCGCTCCTCTGGTCGTTAGGCGGATTCACGCCGTTCTATCACATCGTCTACGCGTTGGTTCCGGGCACGAAGTACTTCCGCGCGCCGAGTACGATGGTGTTCGTGGTTGGGCTCTGCGTGGCGGTGTTTGCCGCGTTCGGGTCAGAGCGCCTGGAGCGCGGCGATGTGACGCGTCGCTACGCCGTTGGCTGGCTCATTGCGGCGGCGGCGGTCTTGCTGCTCGGCGTCAGCGGGATGCTCACCAACATCGCATCGGTGATCGCTCCGCCGGAACACCAGGAAGG
>DATEKK010000052.1:0-12399 GCA_035277485.1 Gemmatimonadaceae bacterium | reverse complement strand
ACGGCCTGATAGTCCATGCACATGTTGCTCGTGGAGACATAGAACAGGTGCGTCCGCGGCGAATACGCGACTGGTGACGCCGGACTCTTGCCGCCTTCCAGCGTTGGGCAGATGTCTTTCACGTTACCGCGCGATGCGCCGGTCAATTTGCTCGAGTCGACCACGGGGCGGCCGGTCTCGAGGTCGATCGCCTTGGCCCAGTTCTCCTGCACGAACGGTTTGGCGACGAGCACCTGTCCGGTCGCACGATCGATGGTGTACGCGAATCCGTTCTTGTCGAAATGCACCAGCACCTTGCGCATCGCGCCATTCACGCGCAGATCCGCGAGCACCATCTCCGCGGTTGCATCGAAGTCCCAACTATCGTGCGGCGTGAACTGGTACGCCCACACGAGCGACCCATCTTCGGGACGCCGGGCCATCACGCTCGTGGTCCACTTGTTGTCTCCGGCGCGTTGCTCCGGATTGTACGGCGACGGATTGCCGGTGCCGTAGTACACGAGATCGAGCGTCGAGTCGTACGACATCCATCCCCACACCGGCGCGCCTCCCGTTCGCCACGCGTTCTTGGGCCACGTCGAGGCGCCGAGGTTCTGGGCGTGATCGTAGAATGGTTTGAACTGGCCCGGCTTCGCGAGAAGCTCGCTGTCGGGACCTACGTTGTATCCGGTCCAGACGACGTGCCCCGTTTGCAGGTCGAGCGCCTTGACCCACCCGTGGATGCCGAATTCGCCGCCGGACGCGCCAACGAGCACGCGATTTTTCACGACGAGCGGCGCCATCGGCGTCGTCTCTCCGTTAGACACGTCGGCGATGGTGGTTTCCCAGAGCTGCCGGCCGCTCTGGGCGTCGATGGCGACCGTATGACCGTCGAGCAGGTTGTACACGATTTTCCCGTCGGCGTAGAACGCGCCGCGATTGACCGCGTCGCAGCAGGCGACGCCGACTGCGTTAGGCGAAACGTCGGGGCGATACTTCCACTGGAGCGGGTAGTCGGGCTGCGTGAGGTCGAACGCGTAGAGCGCGTTCGGGTACGGCGTCACCACATACATCGTGTTGTGCACCACGAGCGGCTGCCCTTCGTGACCGCCCAGCACGCCGGTGGAAAAGGACCAGACCGGATGGAGGTGTGCGGCGTTGGCGGGGGTGATCTGCGCCAACTCGCTGTAGCGGGTGGATGCGTAGTCCTTGCCCGGCATGGTCCACTCGCCGTCGTCCGACGCCGCCGTTTGTGGGAGGTGCGGGCCGGCCATGGCGCCCGGTGTGAACGCGACCGCCGCCCACGCGAGTGCCGTGACGCAGGCCGCCCCGACCGACACCGACGTGAGATGAATCCGCATCGTGTTTCGCCTCAGCGTGAGTCGGCTACGATCATCGCTCCTTTGGGTGCGGAACGCCATGACCATGCTCATCGATTCGCGCGAACCGTGCGTTGAGTAGCTTGTATTCCTCAACCTTATTTCACGACGAACGTCGCATGACACTAGGGCGTCATTCCTCTCCCTTATTCCTCGCTGCCTGGGCGCTCGCTATCGCGGCTCCGCGGCTTCACGCCCAGCAGACACCGCCGGCCGGCGCCGCGCGTTGGTGGCACGACATTACTGTCATCGCCGATGACAGCATGCACGGCCGGCGCACCGGTACCGCCGACTACGTCGAGGCCGCGCACTACGTGGCAAGCCAGTTCAAGTCCGCCGGTCTCGCACCGGGCGGCACAGACGGCTACTTCCAGGCCGTGCGTCTGGCCGAAGCGCACGTCGTCGCCGAGAGCTCGGGCGTGGTGCTCGAGTCGGGGGCTCGGAGCGACACGTTGCCGCTCCGCGTGCGTATCACGCCGTCGTCGCTGCCGAGCGCCGAGGGCTCGATGGTGTTTGTCGGTTATGGCCTCGCCTTACCGGGCGTGCACGACGATCTCGCGGGCGTGGATCTGCACGGCAAGGTCGCCGTGTATCTCGATCGCATGCCCAGGGGCCTCAACGCGACGCTCTTCGCGCACGGTCGCGCGTCACGGTGGAAGGAGCTCGAGCGCCGGGGTGCGGTGGCGGGGGTCGCGATCGCGGACGTTCTTCCGCCTAACGGAAACCGCCCGCCGGTGCGGCCGGGCATGCGTCCCGTGATGGGACTGGCAGACGACTCGCTCGAACGCGGCGTGCTCGTGAGCGTCGGCGGCGAGGATGCGGACAAGCTCTTCGCCGGATCGGGGCACACGTACGCCGAGGTGATCGCGCTCTCCGACTCGCAGAAAACGCTGCCGACGGTTGCGCTCACGCCGCGCCTGCGCGTGCATCTCGACATCCTGCGCACGCCGGTGGAGGCGCCTAACGTCGTCGGTATCCTGCGGGGCAGCGACGCCGCGTTGCGCGACCAATATCTCGTCGTGAGCGCGCACCTGGATCACCTGGGCATCGGCCGGCCGGTGAACGGCGACAGCATCTACAACGGTGCGATGGACAACGCGTCCGGCATCGCGACGCTGCTCGAGACGGCGCGCGCGTTCAAGGAGAAGCACGTGCGGCCAAGGCGCTCGGTGATCTTCCTCGCCGTGACGGGCGAAGAAGAAGGCGAGCTCGGCTCCGCGTACTTCGCGCTGCATCCGACCGTCCCGGCGTCCGGAATCGTGGCTGACCTCAACACCGACATGTACCTGCCCATCCAGCCGCTCACGGGCGTGTTCGCGTACGGCTGGAATGAATCTGATTTAGGCAAGGATATTCTGCCGGTGCTCCGGCACCATCACCTGGCGAATCTCGAGGACCCAGAACCGGAGCAGGTTCGGTTCATTCGCAGCGACCAGTACAGCTTCATCCAGCGCGGGATTCCGGCGCTCGCGTTCAAGGTGGGCTACACGAAGGATTCGCGCGGCGATTCGACGGTGACTGCGTGGCTCGAGACGCGCTATCACAAGCCGTCGGACGATGTCATGCAGCCGGTGAACTTTCAGACGGCCATCGCGTTCGACGCAATGTACTTCGACATCGTGCGCGCGGTGGCTGACCGCCCAACGCGGCCGGCGTGGTATCCAGAGAGCGTGTTCGCCTCGATCAAGCGGCCCGGTCAGTAAGCGATCGGGCGGTCAACCGCCGGTTCCCGGCAGCCGCAGGGGCCGAGTCTTGGTCAGGGCTTCCCAGTGTTCTTCGGCGATCTCGCGCTGGATCTGCGCGATGCGGTCGGTGAGCTCCTGGGCCGGCGTTGCGTTAGGCGCGTGCACTTTGCCGAGCGCGATGAAGCTCTCCATCATCGTCTTGTAGGCGTAGGGCGAGTAGCCCGCCTTGACGGCAATCTCGGCGCCTAACGAATCGCAGCGGTACTCGAGGACCTGACCGTAGCTCGCGCCGAACTCTCCCCAGCGCCATTGCGACGCGTTGGTCACATCACGGTGCTCGTGAGTCACGAGGCTGTCGATGCGGCGCGAGACCTGCCCGTTGTCGATGTGCTCGATCTCGTGCGCGATGACCGCGGCGGCTTCGTCTTCCGTGCCCATGTACGACAAGATCCCGCCCCAGATGACGATGTGTCCGCCGGGCAGTGCGAAGCCGCTCTTGATACCGGGGTGCGGATCGAAGTGGATGGTCCAGGGCAGCTTGCGTTTGGTGTAGCGGCCGAGGGAGTCGGCGATGCCTTGCAGGTAGGCTTGGATGCGATCGCTCTCCGGTGTCGGCTGAATGCCGCGCGTGCTGTCGAACTGCCGCGCGAGCGCGGCGCCGAGCGCGATTTCCTGGGAGTCAGTGGCAGTACGCATCGACGGCGCGGGCGGCGTCGGGCCGGCGTGAGCGTCTGTGCCTAACGCAACGGCGGCCCCGGCGATGAGCATGAGACTACAGCATCTGACAAGGCGATGCGTCATGAGGTCCTATCACCGAATAATTGTACGCGCACGTTTGCGCGCAGGCCGCTCGGCCAGTTTCCAGAAGAGCCGCTCGCCGATCACCGTCACCTTGTGGCCTTTGGCGGCGAGGCGGCGCACTTCGATCAGCTTCGAGCCGCCGTCCTTGCCGGCGATCTGCTGTTTGTTAGGCCGGCCGCGAATCAGGATGTCCGTGGTGTGACCGGGCTTCGACTGCACGATCGCCCCGGCTTTCTTGGCGGCGGCGATTGCGGTGTCCCGCGGACGCACGAGAAATCCGGTGAACGAGACGCGTTTGCCCGCCAGACGATCGACGCGACCGAGCTTCGGCTGCGTGGGCCGGCGGCGCAGCGCTTCGATCAACTCGCTGGCGGCGCTGTATCGTTGGCCTCGCGACCCGAGACAGCGATGGATGACTTCCTTCAAGTGATCGGTGCAGGGCAGCAACCGGACATCCTTGCTGCGCACGGCGCTCCCGATCTCGCCGCGGAGCAGCATCACGGCGAGCAATCCGATCTGGTAGACGTCGTCGCGCTTCTGCCACCGGCGCACTCTGCCCCAGGCGATTTCGTTCGGCGCGTGCATGCGGTTGAACGCGTCCGCGGTGACGCCGCGGCGGTTGATCTGATGCGTGGCGATGCCGAAGTCGCCTAACTTCAAGCGCTCGCCCTCGCAGACGAAGACGTTGAACGGCGTGAGGTCGCGGTGCAGGGCCTGTCCGCGGTGCAGCGCGTCGAGCACGTCTAAGATCGCCGCGATCTCGCGCCGCACGAAGCGCTCGCTCTGCGGGCCGACGCGCTCGAGCCACGAGCCGAGGTCGCCGTGCTCGGCGTATTCCATGGCGAGGCAGTATCGCATGGCGCCGTTCGCGAACTCGGCGAACCGGTCGACGATGCGCAGCGCGCGCTCCTGCGTCGCCAAGAGCTCGGCGAAGTACGCCTCGCGCAGCCAGCCTGCGAGATGCTCGCTGATTTTGATGCAGACTCTGAACTCGGCGCCCGACGCGAGCGTGGTGGTGGCAAGATACACCTCGCCGAACCCACCCTTGCCGATCATCTGATCCAGCCGATACGTGCGACCGGTTTCGGAACTGTAGGCAGTCGCCCCAGGCTCGACCGCGAGGCGGCTGGGTTGCAACCCTCGGAGATGCGTGCGCCGACCAGCTGAACCGGAAACGCGTTGAGTCGCCATACGAGACTTCCGACCCGGAGTCGAAGCGTTCGACAGACGAGCGTGCTGCGGCCAGCACTAAGATAACAAATCGGGACGCGAATGCACTTCCGGTGCGAATCGCTCGGCCGCCGCGATTCAGGTGATGCTAAGGATGTGCTTCGGTGGCGATCGCGGTTACATGGCGCCATTGCCTTTGCCTAACGGAGCGGCTCGTGCCGTTTGTGCGTGGTCGCGGCGAGTGATGCCAGTTTCTCGAGTGCCATGGCCCACCCAAGCTCGTTATCGGCCGGTCGGAGGCCGCGTGGGAGCCCATCGTGCACGGCGACGAGATCCGTGCCGGCACCGGCACCCGCGAGGGTGATCGTAATCGTCATCTCACCGCGAAGCGCCGGGTCGGTCGTTTCGAATTCATCGACTTCGACAATCTTTTCGCCCGTCACGAGCTGCGTGAATCGGCCGTGGTACGTGTCGGTGTGTGCGGTGGTCTTGCCCGCCGCGTCCGGCGCGTCGTACGTGAGCGACACGCGAATCGCGCCGCCTTGGCGCGGCTCGAACGTGTGCACCGTGGCGGTCATCCCATCGGGCACTTTCCATTTCGCGATCGCGGCGGGGTCGAGCAGCAATCGGTAGACGAGCGCCCGGGGCGCGTCGATATGACGGGCAACACGAGTCGTGCGCATATGTCTAGTGATTAGGACTGCGCCGTGACGTGAATAGCAAAGGACGTGAGATTCTGCAATCAATTCGCCCTACAGGTTGATTTTGGATGATAGAGGGAGAGCTGCCTCGCGCCATACTCGGGCGTGGGGCAGCAAAGAGTGACTTGTCAGCTGGTCGAATCCGGTTTTGCCATCCTTGCGCACGTGCCCGGATGGTGGAACTGGTAGACGCACGCACCTGGCAGGTGCGCGCTCGCAAGAGCGTGCGGGTTCGAATCCGGCTCCGGGCACGGCCTCAGACACGGCGCTTGATTCGTAAACCGATAGTGAGTAGCTTCAGTTTCACCTGCCAGGTGCACGTCACAAAAACGCCCGCCGCTCTTCGCGACGGGCGTTCGTTTTATGGGGCGAATGTCGGCTCGGACGAGTCGGCGATAGTTCCGAGCTTACTGCACCACCCGGCTCACGCACGAGAACCCGGAGAAGAATCCCTTCCGCAACACGGGCGGCACGTTGTTGAGCCCCACGTCGAGTCCCACCTTCGCGCCGGCGCCGTTGCCCGGAATGCTCCACTCGGCGCGATAATCGGTGGCCGTCGGCTCCCACGACGCCGCGGCATTGAAGAGCTGGAAGACCGCCCAGGTGCCGTGGAAGCTCGCGACGTTCGTCCACACATTATTGCCCTGCTCGACGGCGATCGTCGCCTCGCCCGAGGGCTGGAACGTCCACGTGAACTGGTGCGGCTTGACCGCGGCCGCGTAATCCACCGTTAGGCCGTCGCCCACCACCCGCAGGCGGCCCGTCTGCGGCATCAAGTAATTCGTCAGGTTGAGCGTGAGGCGCGCTTCGTTCGACCCCGCCGGGAAAATCGCCGCGGAGAATTGCGTGGCGCGGTTGAAGAACGAAAGGAACGCGGGGTTCACCGTGAGCGTGCCGCCCGACTTGGGCGCGAATGTGCTGCCCTGCGCCTGGATCATGTTCTGCAGCGCGTCGTTGTAGTACGCCCAGAGCGATCCGGTGCCGGGCTTGAACACCGCGGCCACCTCGTCCAACGATGCCTGGATGGGCGAGTGGTCGTTGAACGGATACTTCGTGAAGAGCGCGGCATTCTTCGCGCAGAACGACTGCCCCTTTCCGTTCACCTGGCCCGCGCCATAATTGCGCAAGTAGGGGTCGATGCTCGCCAGCGGTTCCGTTAGGAGTCGCTGCACCGCCGTGGCGATCGCGGGCTCCCGTCCCACCACGAAGCCCTGCGCCAGCTTCTGCGCCTCGCCGCGCGCCGCGTTGGCATTCTGTGTCGCGTTGGCGATCGCACCCTCCGATTGCCCCGGCGGCGCCGTGGCCACCTGGCCTAACGAACCCTGCAGCGTGAGGAGCGCCGCCATGTAGGATTGCACCGACTGGCCGATGAGCTTGTCCGTCTGCCCCGGCGGCACCACGACGTGTGCCGGCTGGAGCGCGTTGCCGATCGCCGTGTCGGTGTTCGTGTTCTGCGACGCAATCGAGATGAGCGACAGCAAGGGCGATTGGTTGCCCGACAATTGCGCGAGCTTCGCCGCGGCGTCGCTCACGTTGCCGTAGCGCGTCACGCTCGCGCCCTGCAGATAGTCGCGCCACGCCGCGATGTAGTCGCTCTCGTAGCGCGCGCGCAGCTCCGCCAGCGCCTTCGTCTTGTCGACCTGGCTCGGCGGCTCGTCGCCCAATACCCAGCGCTCGCCCTGGAAGAACCGGTCGGCGCTGCCTAACGCCTTCTGCATGGCGGCGTAGCCCCGTTTCGTGAACGCGCCGCGCACGCCGACCCGGTCGACGACGTACGCCGCCGAGCCCGGCACCATCTTGTTGAACTGGATGGCGGTGTTGCCGCTGTCGGCTTCCGCCAGCATCGCCTGGTAGATCGGCTCGATGCCGGTGAACTGGCGGAGGAACGACCGGGCGCGGCCCACGAGGGCCGTATCCGCCGGGACCGAGAACGGGTCGCCTAACGGAAGCTCGCGCGCGTAAAACGCGAACTGGCGCTGCGCGAGCACGCTCTGCGCCGTGTCCGGCGCGCGCACGCCCGTCCACTGCGTGAGCAGCACGGGCGCCAGAAAATCTTCGGTGCTCCGTTCGGGATTCGTCGTCGTGATCAGATATGCCTTGAGCACGCGGTACGTGCTGCCATAGTCGTCGGTTGGGCGGGGCGCCGGCGGCACCGCGCGCAGCGTCGATTCGAGCGCCCCGCGCGTGTCCGCGAACAAGAGCTTGTCGTACGACGCGAAGTAAGCCCGGCGCGCATCGGGCAGCAGCGCCGCGCCGGTGTACAGGCCCCACCGCAAACGCGTCGGCGCTCCGTTCCGCTCGTAATCGCGCAGCATCTGGATCTGCGTACGCAGTGTATCCAGACGGTGCAGCGTCTCCACCGGCGGCGCGGACGTACCGGTCGGTGCGAGTCCAGCAGCCGCGCGCGTCTCGGCCGCCGTGTCGCCGGCCAGTTTGCGATTGCCCGACCACGACAGCGTGAAGCCTAACGCAAGCACGATACCGGCGGCCGTCGCGAGCCCCAGGGCGACGCGCCGCAACGTGTTCACGCGCGTCCCGCCCCGCGTCACGTTCATCGCCGCGCGGTCGCCCAACACGACGTCGGTGAACAAGCGCCCGAGGAACACCCATTGCGGGACCTTGCGCGTCTGAGCGGCCGGCGCGACCGCGCGAACCTGCGCCGCCATCTGCTCCGCGCGGAACACCGCTGTCGCCGAGCGCGCTTCGGTGCGCGCCTGGAGAGCGGCGGCGGCTGCGGCCGGCGCGGCGTCATTGATGAACACCGGGCGCACGCCGGCGAAATAGTATCCCCGCAGGAATGGACTCACCTGCAACTGACTCGGCCGGCACAGCTCGACCAGGAATTGCGTGATCACCGCGCCGGTCTTGCGCAGCTCGCGCGGAAACTCGTAGGCGCCGGGCTTCGGCTCGACCGCGGCCTCGCGGCCGAGCACCTGGAGACGCTTGTCGGCGAGCGACACGAACAAGCGCTGGAACGATTCCGCAATGCGCTTCGACTGCCGGTCCGCATAGAGGCCCACCGCGCCGACGTCGGCGGGGAGCGTCACGCCCACGACTTCACGCGCTTCGTCGTTCGAGAAGTTGCGCACGTAGTCGGCGAAGTACGCGATGCGGTCGGCCTTGGTGAACAGCACGTACACGGGGAGCCGGATGCCCAGCCCGCGCGACAGCTCGCTCAACCGGTCGCGCAGCATGCGGCCTAACGCAACGGCCTGCTCGCTCGCGCCGGGCTGCACGAGGTGATCGCAGCTCACGCACACCATGGCGAGTCGCGGCGCCTGCGCACCGCCGCCAAACACCGCCGCCAGCCGCCGCGGCTGTACGTGGCGGATGAGCCGCGCGAACCGCCCGGGATCGGCGGCTAACGGACCGCCGGCCTCGACGAACACCGTGTCGCGGGCGTACCAGACGTTGACCCCTTTGGTCGGGGCGACGGTTTCATCGCGAGACACGCCGCCGGCCATGAGCTCGGGCTCGAGCCCCGACCGCACGATGGTCGTCGTCTTGGCGCTGCCCTCCGCGCCTAACAGAATGACCATCGGCGAGCGCGCCAGCGAACCCGCGCCCTTGCCGCCGGCGCGCGCCGCGGCGAGCTGCGCGCGGGCCGCGTTCATTGCCGCATCGATGTCGTCGGTGCGCGTGCCGGGAGCCGTCGGCGCGAGTTGCCGCAGGAGATACCACACCACGAACCCGGCGGCGATCCCGCCCAACACCCATAGTCCGGCGCGAAACACCCAGATGTCGGGCGACTTGAGGTGCAGCGCCGATGCGACGAACCACACCAGGATCACGAAGACGAGAAAGATCGCCGATGCGATCAGCCAGATTTTCGCCTTACGCGACATGGCGGGACTCGAACGAGAAGGACGGGACGGGTACGCTCACCGTGCTACCTGCCCGGCGGCGTCGTGCATGTCGGCAATGCTCGATCGGAGGGACGCGGAATACACGACGAACAACGCCGCTGCCACGACGAAGACCGCGATCATCGCGATGCCTAACCGTTTGGACCACACATCGCCGCCGACGCTCGGAATGTCGCCGGCGGGCGGCTTCCACGAGGGCGACAGCTCGCCGAACGGTCCGCGGATGCGTTGCATTTTTTCTGCGACGCGGGACATGAGCGCGTGCAGCTCGCCGCCCTCGGTGGCGCTGTACCGCCCGTGGAAGCCGAGCAGCAGACAGAGCTGAAAAACCTCGAGCACGTCGGCAAGATCTTCGGAATCCGGACGCGCCAGCAGATATTGCAAGTTCTGAAAGAACAGCTCGCCGCCCAGATGTCCGCCGAAGATTTCGTCCTGGAGCGGCTTGCGCGGCCAGTCGGCAAACATGGGCTGCGTGGAATTGAGCACCGATTCATCGAGGAACGTGACGACCGCATACAGCACGAGTCGCACGTCTTCATCGGCGTAGCCGGCCTGCCGCGCCATCTGCTCGGCCGCGCCCATGACTTGCTTCATGTGCGCGCGGAACGATTCGGCGTCGGCGGCGACCTGCCGGTTGGCCCTGAGCCTAACGGTAGCCGTGAGCACTTCCTGCATCGCGAGCGCGAGCTGGCCGCGCCGCGCGGATGGCGCCACGGTGGATGGCGCCGGGGCCGGTGGAGCAACGGCCGGAAGCGGGATGGTCATTCAGCGATATTCCTCGATTGCGCGGCGCGGCGCCATCACGACTCGAGCAGCACGAGCACCTGCACGTCGGCGGCGGGCAGGGCGTCGGGGACGTAGACGCCGATCTCGTGCGTCTGCACGAGCGTGTCCCAACATGGGCCGGCTTTGCTGATCGAGAAATACTGGGAATCGACGCGCGGCGAAATCGCAGCCGGCGGCGTTTGCACGTACTCGAGCGTCAGGCCCGGGTACGCGCGCTTCACGAGCTCAGGTGTGAACTTGGCCGAGCACACTTTCACGAACCGCGGCACGCGCGTGATCGTCTCGGCTTCGCCGACCGACGAGCGAACGCCGAGGAACCAGCGCGCGCGCCCGAAGCATCGCGTGTCGCTCACGGGTCCGGTGTACATGAACGCCGACGTGGAGCGCAACGGCACCGACACGCAATTGGTCGGAATGATGATGTCGAGGTTGGCGCGGATGTGCCGGTCGAGCGCGTCGAAGCACGCATCGAGGTGGTCGTGGTCGTACGACGGCAGCGCGCGCGGATGCGCGTCGAGCGAGAACGTGCAGAGCGCGCCGGCGAGGCGCGACAACTCCGCGTACACCTGTTCGGGACGCGAGCGCTTGACCTGCAGATGATGGCGCAGCGGGCCTAACGCAGAGTGCACGGCGTGCATCAGCCAGAACATCGCGACTTCGTGGCTCGCCCAGTCGCCCAACGACTGGCGGCCGGTGCCCGAGCCTAACGCAGCACTCTTCGCGTCCAGCATCTCGACCAGCCGGCCGAGCATCGTCATCAAGCGATCGCTCGCGCCGATCTGCAGCAGCGGCGGGATGTAGTCGGCGTCGTAGACGAAGCTGCCCATGCCGTCGCGGCGGACGCGCGCAATGGCGAGCGACACGGCGCCGTCGTCGAGCGACGTGTCGAGCGCGAGCCGGAAATTCTTGCGGCCGAGCGTCACGGGTTTCTCGTCGTGTCCCGTCGTCTCGTCCAACATCAAGTGCGGTTCGGACACGTAGCGCGCGCGTCGTCCATCGATGGCGGCGGCGTCGGCGGTGATGCAGTTCGCGGCGTCACGCCGGTACGGCGCGATCGTCAAGTAGACGACGTGGTTGTCGGCGGTGGGCGAAAACAGATCGCCGATCGCGAGCGGCGGCGGCGCGGCGTCCCCATCGGGAATGTGGAGCGGCATGCCGTCGGGCATGACGCCGCGCGCGTGAATGAGCGAGACGGTCCCGTTTCGCAGCGCGTTCGCATCGAGCTCGCATCCAATGAGTCCGTAGGGCGCGAAGAAGAGATGCGATACCGCGAACTGGATCGAGTCCTCGAAGTATCGGTTCTGCGCCTGAAAGTGATGTTGGGCCAGGTGCATGCCCTCGCGCCACACCACCCTGGAGAGTTGCGTCATGAGTGTCCTGAGCCTGTATCGCTCGACTCGATCACGCGGGTTTTCGAAACGGGTTTCTCGAAACGGCCGTATCGGTTTGCGCGTGAGATGCGTTTCCAGCTATTGTAAACGATTCGGGTGAGGATGTTGGCGTGCAGTTCGTGTCGCCACTCGGTCGCCGCCCGAACCGCTCGAGGCCGCCTGGCGGCGCGAGTGCCCTAACGTATGACCCACCACCAGTCGATGACAAGCGCCGAGTTCAGCGCCCGCTATCAGCTTCTCAAGCCGGTTGCCGACGGAAAAGTCCGCACGCTCAACGCGTTGGCGATAGCGAGCGGCAAGGTCGTCATGGTGCACTATCTCGTCGGCACCACTGACGAGAATAACGCCGTGCTCGCGCGCGTGCGCGCGTTGCCGGAAATCGAGCGTCTGAGGCTGATCGAGACGTTGGACGTCGAAGGGCACCCGGTTGTGGTGACGCAGTTTCTGCAGGGCTTCGAATCGTTCGACGTGTGGATGTCGTCACACACGCCCGGCGGGTCGGCGGGCGCGAGCGCTGGAGCGGCCAAGCAGATCAAGGTGACGATGCGCCGGTCCGACGAGCCCCAGCCTCGTCCCGGGTCGACGCAGCCGATTCGAGCGGGGAGTGGCGGAGCGGGGAAGGTCGCTTCGCCGCCGCCCCC
>DATEKK010000051.1:0-9114 GCA_035277485.1 Gemmatimonadaceae bacterium | reverse complement strand
CGCAACGCGAGCGCGATGCTGCGCGCGGTGAGCAACACGGCAGTGGCCACGGTGTCGGCGGTGGACGCACCCGCGGCACTGCACCGCTCGATGAGTCGAGCGATGTAGGCGCGATCGAACAGCTCCCGGCCCGTGGACTTGGGCGGCGGCTGCTCGAAGAACGGTTCGCCTAACAATTCGTCCACGAGCGCGTCCACCGGTTGGCCCGCGCGCGCGAGTCGTCCATCCACGTCGTAGGGCAGCTCGGGCGCGAGCGCGCGCGTGACACCATCGATCACGGCGCATCCCGGTCCCGTGTCGAATCCGCGCACGGTGCCCTGCGCGTTGCGCGGCGGGACCACCGACACGTTGCCAATCCCGCCTAGATTCTGCAGCGCGCGCCATGCGTCCGGCGCGGAGAAGAGCATGCGATCCGCGATCGAGACGAGCGGGGCACCCTGCCCGCCCGCGGCCACGTCCCGCACGCGGAAGCTGCTCACCACGTCGATGCCCGTGCGCTCCGCGATCACGGCGGCTTCGCCTAACTGCCACGTCGCGTGCGGCGCCTGGTGCCAGATCGTATGGCCGTGCGATGCAATCGCGCGCACGCGCGCCGGGTCCACGTGCGCCGCGTCGAGCCCTGAGAGCGCGACGTCGGCGAGCCAGCCGCCCACGTCGAACGCGAGCCGGCAGTACTCGGCGGGCGTTCCATGCTCTACCGCGGCCAGCAAGCGTTCACGCTGCGCCGGCTCGTACCCGCGCGTGACGTGCGCGAGGAGCTCGGCCGCCACGGCATCGTTGGCGCCCGGCACGAAGCGCACGACGGCGGCGGTGATGCCGTCGGCCGACGTGCCCGACATGAGGCCGACGAGGATCGCCGCGTCATGCGGGTCCACGAGCGGACCGCGCGCGATCACTCGACCGGCGGCGGCGGCTCGTGCACGAGCCGCCTGATCACGCCGCCCACTTCGCCTAACGCTCGCTCGGCGTCCACCCTCGTTAGGCCCAACTTCTGCATGACGATCGCGGTCTTGACGCTGCCGCCCGCGGCCGCGATGAGCGCGCGCGCGTCCTCGCGCGTCACGCCGCACACTTCGATCAGGATGCGCTCGCCCCGGTCGACGAGCTTCCGGCTCATCGCGCGCAGGTCCACCATGAGATTGCCGTACGTCTTGCCTATGCGAATCATCGCGCCCGTGGTGATCGTGTTGAGCACCAGCTTGGTGGCCGTGCCCGCCTTGAGGCGCGTCGAGCCCGTCACCACTTCGGGACCAGTGAGCGGGAGAATCGCCACGTCGGCCCGTTCGACAACATCGTCCGGCGGGGGCGAGCACGCGAGAATCACCGTGCGCGCGCCGCGTTCCTTAGCGCGTTCCAATGCGCCGCGCACGTAAGGCGTGGTGCCCGATGCCGCAATGCCGATCACGACGTCGTTCGGTCCCACATCGCGCACGTCGATCGCCGCCGCGCCGTCGGCAGCCACATCTTCCGCGCCCTCCTGCGAACGCACGAGCGCGTCGAGCCCGCCGGCGATGATGCCCTGCACCATCTGCGGATCCGTGCCGAATGTGGGCGGGCACTCGCTCGCGTCGAGCACACCCAAGCGGCCGGAGGTGCCCGCGCCCACGTAGAAGAGCCGGCCACCCGCGCGGAATGCGTGCTCGACGAACGAGATCGTGCGCGCGATGGCCTCACGCTGCGCGGCCACAGCGTCCGGAACCGTGCGATCTTCGGCCTGAATGAGGTCCACGATCTCGAGCGGCGACGCAAGATCGATCGATGCTGTACGTGGGTTGCGTTGCTCGGTGAGACGCGAATCGAGGTGTGGCATTGACGACACGAGAAGGAAGGAGCGGCGCGCGGCCGTCACGGCCGCTAACTTACCCCGTGCCGCGCGGCACTGGCAAGCCAATTCCATATCAGAGGTTCGTATGCGTCGCTCCGCGAATGGTTCGTCGCTCTTCATTCTGCTACTCGGCGCCGTGGTCGCGTCGTGCACGCATTCGCATCCCGCGCCCGCGAATGCTCCGGCACCTGCGCCAGCGCCGGCCGCGGCGCCCGTTGCGACGCGCGCCGCGCAGTTCCCGAGCGGATGGCGGTTCGAGGCAGGCGGTCACGCCACCCAAGCGCCGCACGCGATGATCGCGAGCAACAGCCGTCTCGCGAGCGAAGCCGGCGTCGAAATCCTGAAGCGCGGCGGCAATGCAGTTGACGCAGCAGTGGCGACGGGCTTCGCGCTGGAGGTGACGTTCCCCGCCGCGGGCAACATTGGCGGCGGCGGATTCATGGTGATCCACATGGCCGGCGGCCAGTCGGCGGCGATCGACTATCGCGAAGTGGCGCCGCTCGCGGCGACGCGCACGATGTACGTCGATGCGAACGGACATGTGACCAACCAGAGCACGGTGGGTCCGTTAGCCGTGGGCGTTCCCGGATCCGTGGCGGGGATGGCGGAAGCGTTGAAGCGCTACGGGACGATGTCGCTGCACGATGTGATGCAGCCCGCGATCAAGTTGGCGTCCGACGGATTCACGGTGGACAGCGCGCTCGCGCAATCGCTGGTGGCGGGCAAGGCACTCATCATGGGACAGGGCGGCGCCGCGCCGTTCTATCCTAACGGAGAGCCGCTTGCGTACGGCGCGCACCTGGTGCAGCCCGCGCTCGCGCGCACGCTGCGATTGATCGCCGACAAAGGTCCCGAAGTGTTCTACAAGGGCGAGATCGCGGACACGATCGCGGCGCAAATGGAGCGCATGCACGGGCTCATCACCAAGGAAGACCTGGCGCGCTACGTAGCCGAGTGGCGCGACCCGATCGTCGGGACGTATCGCGGCGACACGATTCTCGCGATGCCGCCGTCGTCGAGCGGCGGCGTGAGCACGATGGAGTCGCTCAACATTCTCGAGACGTGGCCCGAGCTGCCGCCGTTCGGCAGCGCGCTGTACGCGCACGACGTGGCCGAAGCGTTCCGCCGCGCGTTCATCGACCGCAACACGTTGTTAGGCGATCCGGCATTCGTGCACGCTCCGATCGACCGGTTGACGAGCAAGGCGTACGCGCGCGCGATGCGCGATTCGATCTTGCCCGACCGCGCGACGCCGTCGCCGACGTTCACCGCCGCGCGCGGCGAGGGCATGCACACCACGCATTATTCGGTGGTGGATGCGCACGGCAATGCGGTGGCGACGACGACGACGCTCAACTCGCTTTACGGCTCGGGCGTGTACGTGGCCGGCGCCGGCATGTTCCTGAACAACGAAATGGATGATTTCACGTCGCAGCCCGGCACGCCTAACCAATTCGGACTCGTGCAGGGCGAAGCGAACGCGATCGCGCCCGGCAAACGGATGTTGAGCGCGATGTCGCCTACGATCGTGCTCGACAAGAACGGCACCGTGCTGCTCGTGGTCGGCGCGGCCGGCGGCCCAACGATCATCACGGCGACCACGCAGATCATCCTGAATGTGATCGATGGCCGCATGTCGCTTTCGGACGCGATGAAAGCGCCGCGGATGCACGAGCAAGCGTGGCCCGACGGTCTCGAGTACGAGCGCGGCGGGTTGTCTGAAGCCGTGGTCGACTCGCTCACGGCGATGGGCTACACGATGCGCGCGGTGCGCGGTCTCGCGAACGCGAACGCGGTGATGCGCGTGGGCGACGTGTGGCAGGGGATGTCGGAGCCGCGGTCGGCTGGAGCAGCGGTGGGATACTGACTCCGAGGGAAGCGCTCGCTTCGCTCGCTTGGGGAAGCGCTGAGGCTTGGGGAAACGACGGCTGGCGCCGTCTTCGGGAATTGGGCCTCTGCCTAACGTCGGCCCCATTCCCCAAGACGGCGCCAGCCGTTGGTTCCCCAAGCGCTAGCGCTTCCCTACGCGAGCGTAAGCGAGCAGTTCCCTCTCAATGGGCCGCTGCGACCTGCGCCGGATCCGTCAAATGGATCGCGATCTTTCCGCCCTGCGGGACGCAGCCCTCGTACGCGGCCGTGCCCATGGCCACCGCGGTACCCGCGGCAGCGCCCGTCGCGGCGCCGATGACCGTGCCCTTCGTGTTGTGGCCGATCACCTGGCCCAAGATCGCGCCGATCACGGCGCCGCCGGCCACCTTCGCGGCGTCGCTGCCGACGCTGGCGTTGCGCACCTTGTCGACGTGAACGCTGTCGATCTGCGCGCTCAGCGGATACGTCGTGCTGCCCATCGTGACACTCAGCACGCTGAACGTCATCTGGATCGACTTGGTCGCGTTGCTGCTGCGCTGCAGGTCGGCCACCTGCATCAGCACCTTGGAGCCGGCGGGGATCGTCGCGCCGTTGGAGCCGACGACCGCGTCGGTCACCGTCGCGCTGAACTTGTCACCCGGCTTGTTGGTGTTGGTGCACACCTTGTCGTTCGACGTCATGTTGATCGACGTCCCGGCCGGGATCGTGCCTAACGCAACTTCGCTGCCGGCCGGCGTCGTGGCCACGCTGTTGCCGGACGGAGTCGTGGTGCTCTCGGCTGTCGGCGCGGGCGATGGCTTGGACGACGAGGATGACGGCGCGCGGCGACGCGTGCGCTCGGGAGCCTTGGGCGTGGTGCTCGGTGCCGCCGCCTTCGACGAATCCGCCGGCGGGACGTCCTTCAGCTGCGGCTGCGCGGCGCTGTCCTTGTTGGCGAGGGCAAGGTCGCGGTTGAGCGTCGAGTCCTGCGACAGCGCTCCCGCGTTCTTGTCCTTGCTGCAGGCTCCAGCGCTCAGGGCCGCTGCGGCCGCGAGCGCGAGAGGAGCGAGAATACGAATGGATCGAGTCATGACCTCCCTCCGGAAACCGTGGGCGATGCGTCGCTGTGCAAATGAGACGATTCGTAAGCGGCGGCCGGTCGATGCGACTCCCAAACGGGCAATCGACGTGCCCGAACCGAGCAGTGCCGTCACACAGCGTAGCGGAAACTTAATAGGGCCGGTAAGGTCGAGACGCCAGAGGAAGAGCGTCGTCACAGCGTGATGCAGATCACCGTACCGGAGCAGACGTTCACAATCCATTGGCAGGCACTGACGCGGTCGCGTAAAATTCGGGTATGCCGCGCGCGTACACGGATGCCTCGTCGCTCGAGCGCCGACTCGAGAGTCTCAGAGAGCAAAATACCCGGCTGGCCCGCACCATCGCCGAGCTCCGCAATCAAGACGCCCTCAAAACCCAATTCCTCGCCAACATTTCACACGACCTGCGCACGCCGCTCACGGCGGTGGTGACGCACGCCGAGATGCTGCGCGACGGCATCCTCGGTCCGTTAGGCGAAAAGCAGGCGGAGAGCGTGGCCGGCATCATCACGGGCAGCCGCAAGCTGCTCGACATGGTGGACGAGATCCTCACGTACGCGCGCGGCGACGCGAACCAGCTCACGCTCGCGGGCTCCGAGTTCACCGTGGAAGGCGTGATCGAGCAGGTATGCGCGTGGAGCGAGCCGCTCGTGGCCAAGAAGGGGCACGCGCTCACGGTGGACATCGAGCCGGGGCTCCCTGCGCTGCACGCCGATCGCGACAAGGTCGCGCACATCCTCAACAACCTCTTGGGGAACGCGATCGATTTCACGCCGCCGGGCGGCCGCGTGTGGATTGCGGCGCGGTCGGGCCCCGACACGGCGCGCGGCGCGACGGTCGAGATCGAAGTGGGCGACACGGGCATCGGGATCGCGCCCGAGCACCACGAGCTCGTGTTCCGCGAATTCGCGCAGGTGGATGCGTCGCCGTCGCGGCCGCACCACGGCACGGGCCTGGGCCTCGCGATCGCGCGCAAGTTCGTCGAGCTGCACGACGGGAGTATCTGGATCGACAGCAAGTTAGGCGAGGGGAGCCGCTTCCACTTCACGCTTCCCATTCGCGGTCCGTCCTGACCGTGAAGCCGCACGTGCTCGTCGTCGAGGACAGCGCACTGGTGATCGGCGCGCTGCGCGTACTCCTCGAGGAGACGGGCCACCGGGTGAGCGCGGCGATGTCGGTGGCGGACGCCGTTGCGTCCGCACGCGCCGATGTGCCGGACGTGATCCTCCTCGACATCACGCTCGACCGCGAAGATGGGTTAGGCGTGCTCTACGCGCTGGCCAAGACGGCCGAGCTGCCGCGCGTGGCCGTGGCCGTGACGGGGCACGACGAGCCCGCAGTGCGCGAGCGATGCCTCAACGCTGGATGCCGGGCCGTCCTCGTGAAACCGATCAGCGCGACGCAGCTGCCGGCGCTCATCAAGGTGTGGTTGGCCGAATCGGACGTCGCCAGTTAGGCGACGGTCGGACGAACGATTACGCCTCCTGCGTGCGCATGGAGAGCTTCCTCGCTCTGAGGAACACGGATTATGCGGATTCAACGGATTGAGCGGATCGCTCGGCTGCGTGGGGCCGGCGCTGCTGTTATCGGACAGATGTGTTGTCTTGGCTCGACCTGAGGGCTAACGGGAGGCGCGCATGGAGGGCTTCTTCGCTCTGTTGTGAAGGATAACGACAAGGATAACAACAGGGATAACTACAGGCATTGCTCTGCTGCGCGAGGGAAGAACGATCACAATGGCGAGAGCAGTTTTCTTGGTTTTGAAAACAACACAACACAACCATCCAGTCGCAGCAGTGCCACCCCCGCAGCCGAGCGATGCCTGTAGTTATCCCTGCAGTTTCCTTGTCGTTATCCTTTACAACAGAGCGAGGAAGCTCTCCACGCGCACCAGCGGGCAGCCGCCAGCGCAAACTCGAGAGAGCCTGAGCCGGCGAGCGATCATCCAGGCGCAACGATCTCGCAACCGCAGCCGAGCGATCCGTCCAATCCGTTGAATCCGCATAATCCGTGTTCCTCAGAGCGAGGAAGCCTTCCACGCCGAGACCTTTCCTATCGAGACCGGTGAGCTTCGGCTAGATGCGCGAGCGCAGCGCGGGCGGTGTCAGCGCTTGGAGGTAGCTCGCAAGCCACGTGAAGTAGTGCGTGACGAGCAGCAGGCCGATCACGATGAGCAGCACGCCGCCGGCGCGGCTCATCCAGATCATCGCACCGCGGAAGCGCGCGAAGGACGCGAGGAAGCGGTCGATGGCCAGCGCGGCGATCAGGAACGGGATCGCGAGGCCTAACGAATAGACGAAGAGCAACAGTAGGCCGCGTTGCAGGTCGGCTTGTGTCGACGTATAGAGGAGAATAGAGCCGAGGATGGGCCCGATGCACGGGGTCCATCCGGCGCCGAAGGCGACGCCGACGAGGACCGTGCCCAGATAGCCCACTGGTTTGTCGGCGAAGTGCACCCGGCGCTCGCGGTCGAGCGTGCGCGAGTCGAAGACGCCGAGCAGGTAGAGGCCGAACGCGATGATGAGCACGCCGCCCGCCCGCGCGACCCAGTCCCGCGCCGCCAGCAGCACTCGGCCTAACGCGCTGGCGGTGGCGCCTAACGCGAGAAAGATGAGCGTGAAGCCGAGGATGAAGAGGAGCGCGTGGATGAGGGCGGTGCGGCGGGAGCGCCGGACTTCATCCACGCTCATCCCCGTGATGAACGTGACGTAGCTCGGGATGAGCGGGAGGACGCACGGCGACAGAAAGCTCAGGAGGCCGGCGGTGAACGCCACGGCCACACCGAACGTCGCGGTCTGGTCCACGTCAGGCCGCGCGGCGCGCGCGCGGCTGGTCGCCTAACCGGCGGTCGCCCACGGACGGTCGGAGACGGCGAGGCGGAAGGCGTCGCCGCTCAGGCGCTCGGGCTCGTCGTCGCCGCCGGCGCGCTCGTGAACGCCGCGCACCACGGCGCCGACGGTGGGCGGCGGCGCATCGGCTTCCTCGATGAGGCCCATGTCCCAGGTGCCGCGCTCGGGACCCTTGAGCACCAGGCGGTAGTGCGCGCGGTACACCGTTAGGCGGGCTGGTTCGTCGCTGTCGGGTACTGGTGTGTCGGCCGGCGGCTCCGGCGGCAAGGGCCGAGCCGCGATCACTGCGACCGCACTCTCGATACCGCCCTGCCGGAGCGGCGGAAAGAGGTGCAGCTCTTCCACGCGATCCGCACTCAATCGCTCGGCGATGGCCCGGAGAAAGCGCTCGCGCGTTTCGGCCGATGTCATCGCGCGGCGACCTCCGCCGAACGCGCGCGCTGCATGCCGCGCGCGTCCAGCTCGCGTTCCACGTACAAGCGGAGGATGTGCATGAAGTCCTGTGCGTTGGTCACGACGCCGAACGCCTGGTGCGTGCCGCGATCCTTGAGCTTGCTCACCACGAACTCCGACGAGTCGACGCAGATGGTGGGCAGCTCGCGCAGCGAGCCATCGGGCTCGGTGACGAACGCCGGCAGCATGTTGCCCGTCGCTATCGCGTGCAGCGCCGTGGCGATGAGGATCGCCATCGTCGCCTTGGTGGTGTGCGCTTTCATGGCGTCCTGGCAGGCGATCGAGTCGGCGATCACGCTCGGCAGGGGGCCGTCGTCGCGGATGGAGCCGCACAGCACGTAGGGCACGCCGCTGGTGACGCACGCGTGCATGATACCGTCGGTGATGATCCCCTGCCTAACGGCCGCTTCGATCGATCCGGCCGCCCGCACGCGGTTGATGGCGCGCATGTGGAGGCCGTGTCCGCCGGTCGTGGCCTGGCCGGATCCGGTCATGCCTAACGTCGTGCCGAAGATCGACGCCTCGATGTCGTGCACCGCGACCGCGTTGCCGGCCAGCAGCGCGCCGACGAAGCCGTGCTGGATGAACCACGTCATGTCGGTGCGCGCGCGCGAGTGGACTAACGCAGGACCGGTGACCCACACCGGATACCCGCCGCGCTCCCGCTCTTCGACCAACAGACGCGCCATGAGCGCGTAGTCGATCGGCTTTTCGCGCGACACTTCGCTGGTCATGAACTTGAACTCGCCGCCCTCGGCGGCGTCGCCCATGAACGCGTCGGTGTACACGAAAATGCCTTCCGATCCATCCTCGGCCATGCCGACGGCGACGAGCTCGCCCTTCGCGACGCGGCGCATCTCCTTCACCCAGAGCGTGCCGCCTTGGTCGAGCACGAGCGCGCCGTCCATGCGCGGCTCGCGCTGCATGCGCCACTCATCACCGATGTGGACGTACGTCGGCAGGTTGGTGGTCGAGAAAAATCCTTCGGGCAACACGCCGTCGGCCGGAGCCGCGACGAATCGCGCCTCAGGAAGGCCGG
>DATEKK010000050.1:0-2866 GCA_035277485.1 Gemmatimonadaceae bacterium | reverse complement strand
TCGCTGATCGCCGTGGGCGCCGCCGTGCCGTTAGGCGCGCAGGGCGCGCCGACCGCCACCGAACCCGGCGCATCGCAGCTTGCGCTCGCAAATCTGCCGGCGAAGGATGGCGCCACGCTCACGGTGAGCACGCCGGCGTTTGCGGCCGGCGGCGACATCCCGTTCGAGAATACGCAGTACAAGGGCAACGTCTTCCCGGGGCTCTCCTGGAGCGCGGGACCCTCTGGCACCAAAGCCTACGTGATCATCATGCAGGACGGCGATGCGATGCGGAACGGCGCGCCGATCTTTCACTGGAGCATGGTCAACATTCCGGCGTCGATCACCAAGCTCGATCCGAAGATGAGCGAGCCGCCCGCCGGCGCGCAGTACGGACCGAACATCAAGGGGCCCAACCAACCGTACATGGGTCCGCGTACCCCAGCCGGCCCCAAACACCGCTACCATTTCCAGGTCTTTGCGTTAGACACGACGATTCCGTCGGATGCAGCCAAGGATTACGACTCGCTCACCGGCGCCATGAAGGGACACGTGCTCGCCAGCGGTGAAGTGATCGGCCTCGGCCAGATCATGCCCGGGACATCGCGCTGATGGAGCTCGCCGCATCGGCCGAGGCGATCGAGTCGGCGCGCGGGCGCCTGCGCGGGATCGCCGTGCGCACGCCGCTCGTGCCCCTCGAGGTCCCCGGTCGCGCGCGGCCGATCCATCTCAAGCTCGAGACGCTACAGCCCGTCGGCTCGTTCAAGATTCGCGGCGCGGGTTCGGCGATCACAGCGGCGCCGCGCGAGCGGTTGGCGCACGGCGTGTACACCGCCAGCGCCGGGAACATGGCGCAGGGCGTCGCGTGGTGCGCGCGCGCCGTCGGCGTGCCGTGTACGGTCATCGTGCCCGAGCATGCGCCGGCAGCCAAGATCTCGGCCGTCGAGCGGTTAGGCGCAAAGGTGGTGCGCGTCCCGCTCGAACGCTGGTGGCAGGTGATGGTCGAGCGCAGTTATCCGGGCATGGACGGCCTGTTCGTGCATCCGGTGTCGGACCCCGACGTGATTGCCGGGAACGCCACAATCGCCGCGGAAATTCTGGACGACGCGCCGGACACGGACACGGTCCTCGTGCCGTTTGGCGGCGGCGGCTTGTCTTGCGGCATTGCGTTAGGCCTCAGGGCGCGCGGGTCCACGGCGCGCGTGTTCGCTTGCGAGGTCGCGGCCGCGGCGCCGCTCGCGGCATCGCTGCGCGCCGGCAAACCGTCCACTGTCGACCGGACGCCGAGTTTCGTCGATGGCATCGGGATCGGGAGCCTGCTCGAGGAGATGTGGCCGCTCGCCAGCACGCTGTTAGGCGGAAGCCTCGTCAGCTCGGTCGATGACATTGCCCGGGCGGTGCGGTTTCTCGCCGAGCGGGCGCACGTGATCGTGGAAGGCGCGGGAGCGGCGTCGGTGGCGGCAGCGATGTCGAACGGGGTCGCGGGCGAGAACGTCGTGTGCGTGGTATCGGGCGGGAGCATCGATTTGTCGAAGCTCGTGACGATTCTGGAAGGAGGAATCCCCGCCTGATGTTGGGTTCGCGCTCGAGTCGGACACGCCTCGAGCTTGTCGTCACGCCACACGAGGTTGCCCATGCCGAATAGCTGTGTTCGCCAATTTCGCGCGCGCCGGATCGCATCGTTCTCCTTGGCTGTCGTCGCGGGCGCGCTCCTCGCCGCGTGCTCGAGCGACTCCACCGCGCCACAGCGGAACCAGACCATCGCGCTCATGGCGCACTTCGATTCGCTGCGCGCCGCATCGAGTCCGGACAGCGAATCGCAGCGGCGCGCGCAACTCGCGGGTGCAATCACGCTGCTCGCCCTGGGCGCGCCCGTGCACGACGTGCAGCTCACCACGAACGGCAGCACCGTGACGTACTCGAGCGTCGCCGCGTTCGAGGTGACCGACGACATCGAGGGACATCCGGCAGATTCCGCGTTCGCGATCATCGCCTGGACCGGCGACAACGCGGACACGCTCGTGACGCTCGAGATCTTCCACCAGGCGAGCGGCCTCGTGTTCTCAGCCGGATCGCTGGTACTGGGGTCGAGCGGCGCCACGGGCTCGGCCACGGCACAAGCGCCTAACGGAGGATGCACGTCGTTGCTGGATCACCTGCCGGCGGACATCACGATTCCGCCGGGTATCACCTGCAAGCTGGAAACGACCACGGCGACCGCCACCGGCAACTTCAACGGCGGCACCTTCACGCTGCCGTCGCAAGCCATCAAGGGCATCCGTATCGAGGGCCAGGTGGGCGGCGGTTAGGCGGCTTACGCCGGACGTTTGTACAACCGGCGCAGCTCCGACTTCGCGCGCTCGAGCACCCCGCGCTGCCGCGCGCCGAGGTTCTTCCCCGCGCGATTGATGTAGAACGTCAGCATCGACATCGCCGACCGGTATGGGTCGCTCTTGCGCCGATGGCTGTGCTCGGCGGAACGCTTGAGCGACCGCGCGATGCGGTGCGGATCCTTCCACGTGAACACGCTGCGGTCGAGATCCAGCGCGTTGCTGTGCGTGGTCACGTAGCTCGACCAGCGCTTCTTCGTGGGCCGGCGTCGCGAATGCGAGGGTGAGCGTTTCCGTCGTGTTGCTGCCATGGATACGACGTGGTTCAAGGTTCGTTCCACGCACGGCTCTAGACGTCGGCGCGCTGGCGATTGGGCGCGGTGCTTGCCGGTGCGTGGACACATGAGCTTCGCATCGCCGCATGAACCCCGCGGCCGGCACGGGACGCGACGCGCGTGGATGGTGTTCGCCGCGGCGAGCATCGCGGCGTCGGGCGTGCTGGTCGCGCGGGCGCCGGATCCCGCGCGGGCCGCGCTGCCCGCGCGCCCCGATACGGT
>DATEKK010000049.1:0-5378 GCA_035277485.1 Gemmatimonadaceae bacterium | reverse complement strand
GTCCGGCGCGTGGCCGTCGAGCTCGAACGGCGTACCGGTTGGCCGGTTTCACTCGTCGATGAGCGGTACTCCACCGCGGCGGCGCTGCGCGCCATCCGCGACATGCAGGGCTCGACGCGTGGCCGGAAGGGGGATGTTGATGCGCTTGCCGCGACAATCCTGCTTCAACATGCGTTGCACATGGTGGGCTGAGGCGCGACGCCTCGCCGCGAGCGCGCTGTTCGTTGGGCTCGCCGCGTGCGCGGGGTCGCCGCACGGCTCCATCGTGCACGTCGTCATCCCGCCCGGCGCAACGTTTCGCGTGGCGACGGATTCGCTGCATCGCGCGGGCCTCGTCGAAGCCCCCCGGCTTTTCCGGTTGTACGCCCAGCTAACGGGACGCGACCGCGACATCAAAGCCGGCACGTACGGATTGCAGCGCGACATGGGATGGAGCGCGCTCGTGCGAGCGTTGCATGAAGGACAGGGTCTCGAGCGCCGCCTAACGATCCCCGAGGGATGGTCGCTGCGCGAGATCGTTCCGGCGTTGACGACGGCGCTCGGCGCGCCGGCGGACTCGGTGGAAGCCGCCGTGCGCGACACGTCGCTGCTGCGCGAGCTCGACGTCCCGACGCCGACGCTCGAGGGCTACCTGTTCCCGGACACCTACGTGTTCGCGTACGGCACCGCGCCGCGCGCCGCGGTGCGCGAGATGGTGCACCGGTTCGAACAGGTGTGGGATCCGCGATGGGACGACCGGCTGCAGCAGCTCGCGATGAGCCGCAACGACATCGTCACGCTGGCGTCGATCGTGGAAAAGGAAGCGCGCCTGCCGGAAGAGCGACCGGTGATCGCCGCCGTGTACCACAACCGGCTCAAGGACCAGATGCCGCTGCAGGCCGACCCGACCGTGCAGTATGCGTTAGGCGAACACCACGACCGCGTGACGTATCGCGATCTCGAGATCGACTCGCCGTACAACACGTATCGGCATCCCGGTTTGCCGCCGGGCCCGATAGCGTCGCCGGGACGCGCGAGCATCGAAGCCGCGCTGTTCCCCGCCTCCGTGCCGTACCTCTATTTCGTGGCCGACACCGACGGGCATCACGAGTTCCGGACGACGTTCAAGGAGCATAAGGCCGCGAAGGCCGAGATCCGCCGGGAGCACGGCAGCGGCAAGTAAGCGACCGCACTTCCGTTAGTCGTGGAGGTGCGCGGCCCCGCGCAGATACACCGGGCGCAGCTCGCTCCGCGGGCGCGCCGATTCCAGATGAATGAGCACGCGAATGCAGTGCGCCACGCTGCCGCGCACGGGGATCTCCGTGGCGCACAGGAGCGGCACATCCACCCAGCCGAGCTCGCGCGCCGCCCGCGCCGGAAACTCGCTCGTGACGTCGTGCGACACGGTGAACACGACGCTGATGATGTCGGAAACCGCTATGTTGTTCGTGGCGACCATCCGCTCGAGCAGCTCGCGGGTGGCGTCACGGACGTGGGCCGGGTCATCATGGTCGATCGTCGTGGCGCCGCGGAGCGCGCCGAAGTGTCGCTCACCTTCCACCGACATCCATGCTTGCTCCTCTGAAACTCACGCTAGTCGCGATCACCGACGACATGCGGGGCGACCCGGCTCGAGTCATCGCTCGCGCGCTGGCCGCCGCGCGCGGCGGTGCGACGATGATCCAGTTGCGTCTCAAAGATGCGGATGCCCGAACGTTGGTGGAAGTGGCGCGCGCGCTCGTCGCATCGCTGCCGCGCGATGTCCCGCTCATCGTGAACGACCGCGCGGATGTCGCGATCGCGGCCGGCGCCGCGGGCGTGCACGTCGGCGCCGAGGATGTTCCGCCGGCGGCGCTCAGGCGCGTGGTGCCGAGCGACTTCATCATCGGCGCAAGCGTCGGCAGCGAGGCCGAGGTGCCGTTCGCCGCTGATGCGGACTACGTGGGCATCGGACCCGTGTACGCGACGGACTCGAAGCAGGACGCGGGCACCGCGATCGGAACGGAAGGACTCGCCGAGCTCGTCGTGCGCGCGAAGCGACCCGCGGTGGCGATCGGCGGCATCGACGCGACGAATGCGGCCGCCGCCGTCCAAGCCGGCGCCGCCGGCGTAGCGGCGATTCGCGCGATCTTCGGCGCCCGCGATCCCGAGCAAGCGGCACGAGCGATTCGAGAAGCGATCCGGCGCTGACGTTTCAGAATTGGCGGCGCGCCATTGCGCGAGCCGCGCACATCGCGCCACTTTCCGGCGACTGCCCCACCAGCACGCGACTACGTCAGCCTCCGTTCGCAGCGCGCCACCCGCATCGCCCGCCGATCGTCATCACGGTGGGCATGGACTCGTGTCGCGCATCCCGCCGGACCGTCTCGCCTCTCGTCTCCCTTCACGTCGCTGTTTCATGCGCCTGTCTCTTCCCATCTCGCTCGGTGTCGCACTCGTGGCGGCCGCGGTGCCGCTCGCCGCACAGTCGTTCGACACGGCCGCGTTGGCCCAGATGTCGCTCATGCCCATGCCCGCGTCGATTCACGTCGACACCGGCGGGCGGCTCGCGCTGACACCATCGTTCCGCGTCGCGGTACCGCGATTCAAGGATGGCCGTCTGGAGCGCGCCGCCGATCGCGCGATCACACGCCTCGCGCGCACGACGGGCCTTCCGCTGTCGCGCACCATTGCGCGCGACTCGTTGTTAGGCACGTTGGTCATCGACGTCCGCGGCCCCGGTCAAACGGTGCAATCGGTGGACGAAGATGAGTCGTACACCCTGGACGTGACGACTTTTCGCGCCGTCCTGCGCGCGCCGACCGTCGTGGGCGCGCTGCGCGGATTGGAAACCTTTCAACAGTTGGTGACCGGCACTGCCTCGGGTTACACGATTCCGCTCGCGCACATCGCGGATCGTCCACGCTTCAAGTGGCGCGGATTGTTGATCGACGTGTCGCGGCACTTCGAGCCGGTGGATGTCATCGAGCGCAACCTCGACGCCATGGCCGCCGTGAAGTTGAACGTGCTGCACTGGCATCTGAGCGACGATCAGGGATTTCGCGTCGAGAGCAAGCGATATCCGAAGTTGCAGGGGCTCGGATCCGGCGGTTTGTACTACACGCAGGCGCAGGTGCGCGAAGTCGTCGCGTACGCGCGCGATCGCGGCATTCGCGTCGTGCCGGAATTCGACATGCCCGGCCATTCCATCAGTTGGTTCGTCGGATATCCATCGCTCGCGAGCTCGCCCGGGCCGTACACGCTGCCCACGGACTACAACTTCACGGCGGGCGCGTTCGATCCGACGCGCGAATCGGTGTACACGTTCATCACGCGATTCGTCGCGGAGATGGCTCCGCTCTTTCCCGACAAGTACTGGCACATTGGCGGCGACGAGGTGGATTCGCGCGCGTGGGAATCGAACACCGCGATCCACCGATTCATGCGACGCCACAAGCTGAAAGACTTCGGCGCGCTGCAGGCCTACTTCAATCGCCGGCTGTCGCGGATACTCGCTGCCCAACACAAGCGCGTCGTGGGATGGGATGAGATCCTGAATCCCGATCTCCCGCACGACGTGGTGGTGCAATCGTGGCGCGGCCAGGGCTCGCTCTTCACCGCGGCGTCCGAGGGCTACTCGGGCATTCTCTCGGCCGGCTACTATCTGGACGCGATGTCGAGTGCGGGCCAGCACTATGCGGTGGATCCGATTCCATCGGGTTCCAACCTGGACAGTGCGCAGGCGGCGCGTGTGTTAGGCGGCGAGGCGTGCATGTGGGGTGAGCTGGTGACGCCGGAAACGATCGACTCGCGCATCTGGCCGCGAACGGCGGCGATCGCGGAGCGGTTGTGGTCGCCGGCGACGGTCGTGAATCCGAACGACATGTATCGACGCCTCGCAGCGGTGAGCGTGGAGCTGGCGGACGTGGGCGTGCACCATCTTTCGGGACCCGATGCGATGTGGCGGTTGATCGCGCAGACGGATCGGATCGCGCCGCTGCTTGCGTTGCAGCGGGTGGTCGAGCCGGTGAGTCTGGGTCAGCGCATGCATACGCGCCGCCCAACGGCGTTCACGCCGCTCGTCGAGCCTGGCGACATCGCGACGCCGGACGCGGCGGGCGGGCGCGCCTTGTCGGCGCTGCTCGACACGTTGTTCCGCGATCCGTCCCGCGCGCCGGGTCTTCGCGATTCACTGGCGACGATGTTTGCGCACTGGCAGACGATCGCGCCCGAGATCGCGACGCTGCGGGCGCGCGCGCCGCTCCTAACGGACGCCGACAGCGCGGCCGCGGCGCTCGCGACCGCGGGCGCGATCGGCGCCGACGCGCTCCGCTACCTCAGCGGCGGGGGACAGGCGCCGGCGGGCACCTGGACGTCCGACCGGTTGGCGCAATTGGACTCGCTGGCGGCGCCGCGCGGGTTGTTGCGCCTGGCGATCATCCCGCAGCTGCGGCGGCTCGTGTTGGCCGCCGGTGGAACGGCCGCGACGACGGGGCAGTGAGCGCCGATGCGGTGGTGTCGCGCAAGGGTGCGCACCGCTGGGCGAGCGGCCATCCCTGGATCTACCGCAGCGATGTGACGCGCCGGCCGGATCTGCCGGCCGGCGCCGTGTTGGTCCGCGACCCGGCGCGCCGTCCGTTAGGCTGGGCGCTCTGGAGCCCGGCGTCGGAGATCTCGCTGCGGCTCCTCGACGCGCGCGCCGACGCGGTGATCGACGCCGCGTGGTGGCGCGACCGGCTCCGTGCCAGCGCCCAGCGGCGCGCATCGTTAGGCGAGGACACATCCGCCTGGCGCGTGGTGCACGCGGAGGCGGATGGATGTCCGTCGCTGGTGGTGGATCGCTACGATCAGTGGCTCGTGATGCAACTCCTGAGCGCGGGGCTCGAGGCGTTTCGCGCACCGATCGTCGAGGCGCTCGTCGACCTGTTCTCGCCTAAGGGCGTGCTGGCCCGCAACGACCCCGCCGTGCGCGCGAAGGAAGGCCTGACGCGCGAAACCGTGCTGCTCGTGGGCGACGTGCCGCACGAGATCGAGGTCCGCGAGCATGGCGTGCACTATCTCGCGGCGCCGTGGGACGGGCAGAAGACCGGCGCGTTTCTCGACCAACGTGAGAACCGCGTGCTCGCGGGCCAGTTGGCGCGGGGCCGTGCGCTCGACTGCTTCAGCTACCACGGCTCGTTCGCGCTGCATCTCGCGCAACACGCCGATCGCGTGACAGCCGTGGACAGCTCGGCCGGCGCGCTCGCACGCGCGCGCGAAAACGCCGCGCGCAACGCGATCGACTCGATCGATTTCGTGGAGGCCGACGTGTTCGATTTTCTGCGCGAGGCCGAGTCGCGCGGCGATCGGTACGAGACGATCGTGCTCGATCCGCCCGCGTTCGCGAAAACGCGCGGCGCCCTCGCGTCGGCGCTGCGCGG
>DATEKK010000048.1:0-25583 GCA_035277485.1 Gemmatimonadaceae bacterium | reverse complement strand
CGGGTTGCGCCGTGCCCTGCGCCGCCGCCACACCCGCCGCGGCGGCGAGCATGCCTAACGCGAGCACCGCGCCGCGCGCGCGCCGGACCGGGAGATGCACGCCGCTCACGACCCGCCCACCAGGACGACCGAATTCGGCACGCCGAAATCATCCGTCCCCGATTCGGCCGCCGAAGAATCGCGGGACAGGCGCCCGTCCACCACGAACGCGTACGCGTACCGGCCCGGCGCGAGCCCGACTTCCACCTCCCACGTACGACCGTCGGGGAGCAGGTGCATCGGCAGCCCGGATGGATTCCATCCGTTGAAGTCGCCCACGATCGACACGTGCACCGCGCCCGGCGCCTCGACCGCGAAGCGCACCGGCAGCTGCCCCTGCCTAACGGAACCGTTCTCGGATGCCACGACGTCGCGCGGGCCGCGTGCCATGCGATCGCGCAGCACCCCGTACGTGATCGCCGCGCCCAACATGAGACACGCCGCGCACGCCGCGATCGCGGCCGCGGGCCGCACACTCCAGCGCAGCGGCCGCACGTCGGCGTGTGCCGCCGCCTCGAGCACGGCCTCGCGCCACTCGGCCCGCGGCACCGGCTCGGTGTGCAACAGCCGCGTCGCCCGCGCCAGTGAACCCGTCAGCTCGTCGTCTTCGCGCCCATCACTCATAGCCGTCCTCTCGAAGCAACACTTGCAGCCGGTCGCACGCGCGGCGCACCCGCATCTTGAGCGCCGAAACGCCCGCGCCCGTGATCGCCGACATCTCGTCGTAGTTCAACATCTCGACGTGCTTGAGCACGAACGCTTCGCGCTGTGCCGCATCCAGTTTCGCGAGCGCGCGCTCGATCGCGTCGCGCAGCTCCGCGTCGCCGTTCTCTGGTCCGACGGCGTCGGCCACTGCCGCGCCATCAATTACCACCCGCGACGTCCGCCGATGCCGGTGCAACAACGCGGTCCGGCACCGATTCGCCAGTATGCTCATCACCCAGGTGCGAAACCGCATCTGCTCGTCGTAGCGCGTGAGCGCGCGGTGCGCGCGCACGAACGCTTCCTGCGTCACGTCCTCGGCGTCCTCGCGATTGCCTAACATTCGGCTCGCGAACCGCAGGCACGCCGGCGCGTGCCGGTCCACCAGCAGCGCGAACGCTGCGGGGTCGCCTGCCAGGACCGCGCGGACGAGCATCGCATCCGTCATCTCCACCGGGTTGGTACCTTCGCACCCGGGCGGCCGTCACGCGTCACCGATTATGGAACGTCGATGATGCCGGTGGTGCCGCCGAAATCATCGGGCACCGCGGGTATGCCGGGCGGCGCAAACCACTGACCGCCGTTCACGCGGAGACTCACGTGGTGCACGCCCGGCGTGAGCGCGACGGTCGCGCGCCAGCGGCCATGTCCATCTTGCGTTAGGTCGATCGGCGTCCACGCGGTGAAGTCGCCGGAAATCTGTACCGTTCCGGTGGACACGCCCGCATACGTGAACGTGAATCGACGGCCGCCATCGGCGTGCACCGCGAACGGGACGATCGGCGCAGATGGTTTGGCCATTGTCTCGGGCGACGCCCGCATTGGCCGCACGCGCAGGCCGACGCTCACGAACCGCGTGCTCGGGATGCCGAGCCCGATGCGCGCGGGCGATGTGCCGGCGGCGAACTGGAGGCCGAAGCCATGCGGCAGATCGATGCTGCCGCCGGCCTGCGCCCACATCGCGGCGGGAAACGATGCGACGGCCGGTCGAGCGCCGACAAATGCTTCGAGCTGCACGCGGCCCGCGACCCATTGTGCGCCCGCCTCGAGCTCCGACCAGATGCGGACACCCGATGGCGTGCCGGGGTGGCGGATCGTGTCGACGGTCACTCCGTGGTACTGCACGTATCCGCTGTCGGTGCGAATCGAGTCGACAAAGACCTCGGCCGTGTCGAAGGTGCCGGGCTGGCCGGCGAATCGCAGCGCCTGCTCGGCGAGCCCGAGCCGAAGGGTGATCGGCCCGATCGCATGCCAGGCCGATGCGCGCATCGCGAAGACCGGTCCTTCGGAGTCGGCTTCCGCCGCCCGTTGGGCGAAGAAGCCGAGCGATGCGCCTAACGCCTTGTTCCCGAGCTCCGCGGTGCTGCCTAACGAAAGGAGGGTGCGCGGCGCCGTCCACGACATGTTGCGTCCCACGCCGGCGTCCGCGCTCACGCGCACCAGTCCCGTCGTGATCGGGACCACGGACACGCCGACATTCGCGCCGGCCGCGTACTGCGCGGCGAGCGGTCGCGCGAGTGCAATCGCGCCCACGGCGAGAGCTGCGGCCACGAGGGGCGTTGCGTGTCGAAACACTTGCGGCATGACGACTCCTCCGGTTCGTGCCGGCCTCAGGCAAGCATGTCGTCGTCGAGCGTCGCTGGCAAGCCGCCCAACCGAAGCCGGGATCGCGCACCCGCGCGGATGTACTACCCTCGCATCGGCGCCTCGCGTCACACTGCGAAACCCTGTCGCACCCGGAGCCGTACGGGCACGAGTCGGCCTCTCGTAGCGAATCCTCCTGCCGCCGGGTCTCTCCATGGATTCGATCCTCCGTGATGTCCGCTACGGCTTCCGTTCTCTCATCAAGAGTCCGGGGCTCACGCTGGTCGCCACCCTGGCCCTCACGCTCGGCATCGGTCTCACGACCGTCATGTTCAGCATGGTGTACGGCGTGATCATCAAGGGGCTGCCGTACCCGAACGGCGACCGCATCGTCGAAGTGATCCGGAACAACAAGGCGCGTGGCTTCAACCACATGTCCGTTCCGATCAGCGATTACGCCGACTTCAGGAATCAGCAGCACACGCTCGCGCCGGTCGCCGCGTACTACTCCGGGACGGTGAACGTGAGCGGCAAGACGCAGGCGGAGCGGTACACGGGTTCGTTCGTCACCGCGAGCACGTTCGACGTGACCGGCGTGCAGCCGGTGCTCGGCCGCACGTTTCGCGCGGGCGAAGACGGCCCCGCCGGCGAGAAGGTGGTGGTGATCAGCTACCCGTTGTGGCAGAGCGAATTCGGCGGCAAGTCCGATGCGTTAGGCGCGGTGCTGCGCGCGAATGGCGTGCCCTACACGGTGATCGGGGTGATGCCCGAAGGGTACGATTTCCCGGACAACGCGCGCATCTGGCTCCCGTTGCAGATGGATCCCGTCGCCACCAAGCGGGGCGACGGCACGTGGCTCACGGTGGTGGGCGTTCGGAAGCCGGGTGTGACCCTCGACCAGGCGACGGCGGACTTTTCTGCGATCGCGCAACGCTTGCAGCGCGAGTACAAGGCGACGAACGACGGGATCGACGCGCAGGTGCAGGGCTACGTGGACGCCGAAGTGGGACCGGAGCCGCGGCAGCTCCTCTATACGATGTTCGGCGCCGTGTTCTTCGTGCTGCTCATTGCGTGCGCGAACGTCGCCAACCTGTTGCTCGACCGGGCGGCGCACCGCACCAAGGAAGTCGGGATCCGCACGGCGCTCGGCGCCACACGCGCGGCGGTGGTGCGGCAGTTTCTCACCGAGGCGCTGGTGCTTGCGTTAGGCGGCGCCGTGCTCGGGTCGGCGGGGGCGTACGCCGGCATCGCCGCGTTCAACCGGGTGCTCTACGCGTCGACCGACGTTCCGTTCTACATCGACATCCGGCTCAACGCGCCCGTGCTGGCATTCGCCATCGGGATGGCGGCGTTGGCCGCGATGTTCTCGGGGCTCTTGCCGGCGATCCAGTCGTCGCGCACCGACATCAACGAGGTGCTGAAGGATGAGACGCGCGGGTCCTCGAGCTTGCGCATCGGCAAGATGAGCCGCGGCCTCGTGGTCTTCGAGATCGCGCTGTCGTGCGGCTTGTTGGTCGCCGCCGGCCTCACGATCAAGAGCGTGACCAACCTGCGGACGATGGACCCGGGTTTCCGGACGAGTCACGTGTTCACCGCGCGCGTCGGATTCCCCGCGACGTACACGGATACGACCCAGCAGCGACAGTTCTACGAGCGGCTGCGCGAGCGACTGGAAGCGATACCCGGTGTGCGCATGGCGGCGATCACGTCCGGGCTTCCCGGCGTCCAGTCCGACGGCGGCTCCTTCGAGGTAGAAGGCGGCACCTACACCACGGACAACGACGTGCCTAACGCGCGGTCGTACTCGGTGTCTCCGGGATTCTTCGAGACGTTCGCAATCAAGATTCTGCAGGGCAGGGGCATCACGTCCACGGATCGGAAGGATGGGTCGCCGGTGGCCGTCGTGAACCAGGCCTTCGCCGACAAATATCTCGGCGGACGCGACGTGCTCGGCCGCCGCATTCGACAGGGCGGCCGCGACAGCAAGGAGCCGTGGATGACCGTCGTGGGGTTGGTGCCCACGACGTTTTCCGGCGATCAGCAGGAGCCGCGAGTGCCGGCGTACTTCGTCCCGCTCACGCAGCACCACACCAACTTCGTGAGCATGGCCGCTGTCACCGACGGCCCGCCGATGGGCATCACCGCGCAGGTGCGGAGTGCCGTCACCGCACTCAATCCAGACCTGCCCATCTACTGGACGTACACGATGGACGAAGCGATGGCGCGGAAGGTGTGGTTCATCCGCGTATTCGGCGCGATGTTCATGATGTTCGGCGTCATCGCGCTGTTCCTCGCGTCGATCGGGCTCTACGCGGTGATGTCGTTTTCGGTGAGCCGCCGGGTGCGCGAGATGGGCATCCGCATGGCGTTAGGCGCGCAGGCGCGCGACGTGATCCGCATGATTTTCGGCCAGGGGGTGCTGCAGATCGCGATCGGCGTCGTGGCCGGCCTGGCGTTCGCGGCGACGCTCGCGCAGTTCCTGAGCGTGGTGTTGTTCCAGGTGGCCCCGCGCGACCCCGTCATCTTCTCGGGCGTTGCGGTGGTGCTCGCGGTCACCGGCCTCGCGGCGTGTCTCATTCCCGCGCTGCGCGCGACCGCGGTGGACCCCCTCACCGCCCTGCGCGCGGAGTAGGCCGCCTAACGGACGCGCGTGAACACGGCGTTCACGGGCACGTGCGCGCCCGCGAATCCGCCCGACATGCCGGTGAGCGTCAGGCCTAACGAATCGGCGCGCGCCTGCACCGCCTTGACGAAGGCGCGCGTGATGAAGTCGTCGGGCTCGAGCGTCACCGTCCCGCCCTGGACCGCGTAGCGGCCCGAGCCCGAGAGCACGTGCGGGTCGGGGCCGGGCGAGAAGCCCGGGATGGGGATGGGCAGCGACGGCGCTTTCGTCCACCGCACCGTCACCTTGTCGGTGTAGCTGCTGTCCGCGGCGAGCGTGATCCGCGCGCTGTCCACGGTGCCCGCGACCTCCGAGCCGGCGAGCAGGAACTTGAACGGAATCGGCGGGCGTGCGGACGCGGCGCGCGACAGGATGTACGCGCCGGTGGGGAGCGCGGAGCGGTGCGTCGTCGCGCGCACGGCGGCCGTGGCGGCGAGGAGGCACAGAGCGGGGGCGATCGCGAATCGAAGGCGCATGTCAGGAATCTGTGGTTGGCGCACCATCAAGATACACACGCCAGGGCGGAGGGTTCGCCAGTGCCGGCCGTTGGTTTCGGTGGCGGTGGCGGCCCCGGCCGGTCCAGGGCCTGGCGCTCCCCTTGACGTCCTGAGGCAGCCGTCGCATACTCGGTTGCCTAGACGCTCTAATGGAGAGCCGCGTGGCAACGGAACCCGTCGCCTTACTGCAAGGCACGCTCGACGTGATCGTGCTCAAGACCCTGAGCTGGGGGCCGATGCACGGGTTCGGCATCGCGCGCTGGATTCAGCACACCACAAACGATGCGCTGCGCGTCGAAGAGGGCTCGCTCTATCCGGCGCTCTATCGCATGGAAAATCGCGGCTGGGTGCGGGCGCAGTGGCGCATCACGGACAACAACCGCCGCGCGAAGTTCTACAGCCTCACGGCGGCGGGCCGGCGCCAGTTGGAGGCGCAGCGCACCTCGTGGTCGGCGTTTTCTCTCGCCATGGCGCGCATCATGGATGCGACGCGGCAACCCGCCTGACGCCCGCCCGCCATGCTGCCTAACGAGCCCCGGTGGCGCCGCTACCTGCGATTCTGGCGGGCGGATCCGGCCGCCGACGTGAACGACGAGCTCCGATTCCACCTCGAGTCGCGCGTGGCCGAGAATCTGGCGGCGGGCATGTCGCCGGACGATGCGCGGCGCGCCGCGGCGGAGCGATTCGGCGACGTGCACGCCGTCGAGCGCTCGCTCGCCTCGCTCACCCGCGAGCGCGAGACCGTGGACCGGCGGCTGGCATGGCGCCAGGTGATCGGCCAGGACGTGCGCTACGCGCTGCGCCAACTCGCGCGCAATCCCGCGTTCACCGCGGTCGCGGTGCTCACGCTTGCGTTAGGCATCGGCGCTAATACGGCCATCTTCAGCGCCGTCTACAGCGTGCTCCTCCGGCCGCTGCCCTACGCCCACGCCGATCGCCTCGTCGATCTGCGCGAAGGCACCGGCCAAGGCGACTGGGGCATGAACGTCACGATGGGGAATTACGACGTCTGGCGCGCTCGATCACCCCAGTTCACCGCACTCGCGGGCTACACGTACGGATCCTACACGCTCACGGGACTCGGCGCACCGCAGCGCCTGCTTGCTACGGTCGCAACTGCCGATTACTGGCACGCGCTGTACATCCCTCCAGTCGTCGGCCGTTATTTCACGGCTGCCGAAGACCAACCCGGCGCGCCTAACGTGGTCGTGTTGTCGGACGCGCTGTGGTCGACGACGTTCGCATCGGACCCGCACATCGTGGGCAAGACCATCACCCTCAACGGTGACCCGTATACCGTCGTCGGCGTCGCGCCGGCATCGTACGCGCTCTCGAACACGGCGCCCGAGCTCTGGGTGCCGCTCGCCCTTACCCCAGCGCAACGCGCCGAGCACACGGATCATGAGTTGACCGTGGTCGGTCTCGTGCGCGACGGAGTCGAGATCCCCGACGCGGTCCGAGCGTTGAGCGCTGTGCAGCGCGAGCTGGCGCACGACTATCCGAAGGGCGGCACCGACGGCAGCATCGTGGCCCACTCGCTGCGTGAGAGCGTCGTGGGTGCCGTGCGGCCCATGATGCTGGTGTTGTTCGGCGCCGTTGGCTTGGTGCTGGTCATCGCGTGCGGCAACGTGATGAATCTGCTGTTGGCGCGCGCCGCGGTGAGGCGCAAGGAAGTCGCCATCCGGAGCGCGCTCGGCGCCGGACGCCGACGACTCGTCGTACAGCTCCTAACGGAAAGCATTCTCCTGGCCGCGTTCGGCGGTGCGGCCGGCGTGGCAGTCGCCGCCGTGGGTCTTCGCGCGCTGCTCCGCGTGAGTCCGGCCGGCGTCCCGCGCCTTTTCGACGCCGCCCTCAACGCGCCCGTGCTCGTGTTCGCGGCGGCTGTTGCCCTCACCTGCGGCATCGTGTTCGGCATGTGGCCCGCTCTGCGCGCGACGAGCCTCGACCTCCAGCAAACGCTGCGCGAAGGATCGCGCGATGATGGATCGGTGGTCAAAGGATCGATGCGCACGGTGCTCGTGACCGCCGAGGTCGCGCTCGCGCTCGTGCTCCTCGTGGGCGCCGGGTTGCTCGTGCGCAGTGCGATCGCTCTGCAACGAGTGCCACCGGGATTCGATCCACACGGACTGCTCGTGGCCAGCGTTACGCTTCCTGCGGCGCGTTATCCGACTGACAGTTCCGTCGCCGCCGGATTCGAACGCATCACCGAGGGCGTGCAGTCGGTTCCGGGGGTATCGGCAGTGGCCCTCGTATCGCGCATCCCGATCGGCACCTTCGGCATGGACTGCAGCACGTGGCGCGACGGGACCAACACGAACGACTACGCCGGCAGTGTGGTCGCGAACGCACGGGGCGCGACAGGCAACTATTTCAGCACGATGCGCACGCCGCTTATGCGCGGACGCACGTTTGACATCGCGGACGCAGCCGGCGCGCCTCCGGTCGCCGTCATCAATCAGAGCTTGGCCAGTCGTCTCTTCGGCGACACCGATCCGATTGGCCGGCGCATCACCCAGTGCGCCGGCGGCCCGCCCTCATGGCACACGATCGTGGGCGTCGTGTCCGACATGCGCGCCGGCGGGCTCAACGAGCCCCCGCCTAACGAAGTGTACTACCCGGTCGCGCAGATGCGGCAGTCCTCGCTGTACCTGGTGGTTCGCGCCGCCCTCCTGCCGTCATCGCTCACGGCGGCCATTCGGCGCGCCGTAGCGGGCGTGGACCCGGAGCTCGCCGTGTCCGGCGCGTCCACGATGGATGAGGTCATCGCGCGCTCGATGGCGACGCCGCACTTCACCACCACGCTCCTCGTGCTCTTGGGCCTAACGGGACTCGCCCTCGCCGCGGTGGGCATCTACGGCATCATCGCGTACTTCGTGAGTCAGCGCGCGCACGAAATCGGCGTCCGCATGGCGTTGGGCGCGAGCCGGCGCGGGGTGTCCCTCATGGTGCTCCGCCAGGGCCTCGTACTCGCCGGCGCCGGCGTCGCGATCGGCCTCGTCGCCTCGGCGGCCGCCACGCGCGCACTGGCCGGCATGGTCTACGGCGTGAGCACGCGCGATCCCGTCACCTTCCTCGGCGTCGCCGGCGTACTGCTCGTGGTGGCCGCGCTGGCCAGCCTCGTGCCCGCGCATCGCGCCACGCGACTCGACCCGCTCGAGGCGTTGCGCGGCGGCTGATCCGTTAGGCGCCCGCCTCGTCCTCGGCGCCTCACGCAAACCTCGAGTCGGCTGGAATGGCGTCGCGTTCAGTGCGGCGTCGTCACACGGGATCCGGGCCGCGGCAGCGGCGCCGGCTCCGCGGGACGCTGCGAGAAGACGTTCACCAGAAAGCGCTGCGATTCCGTGACGCGCTCCACCTCGATCGCCGTCGACTCCACGATCTGTTCGATGCGCGACAATCGCGCTTCGAGCGCGGTGGTATCCGGCCCGGGTGCCGTCGGTCGCTTCCGATTGAAGAACGCCATGACCACGCGCGTGAACGCGATCAGGCACCCCACGCCGAACAGGAACGTCAGCGTATCCGTCAACATCGACTCGGTCATCGCCGTCCCTCCACGGCCGGAAGCTGCGCCGGCGCGCCGTCCTTGCGCTCGGCCAAAATGCGCGCAGTGAAACGCTGCGCCTCGCTCACGCGTTCGACTTCCACTGCGACACTCTCGAGCGACTGCTCGATCCGCTCCAGCCGCCCGTCCAGCTTGGTGAGATCGGGAGAACCTTTGACTCTGGCCCGCGCACGCGCGCCGAACGCCGCGGCGATCATGCAGATCGACACGCCCAATGTGATGACCGAAACGCAGACCACGGTCATGATTTGCTCGCCGTTCATTCGCCCTCCAGAAGCGCTGAGACGCAAGATTCCCTACGCGGGGCCGACGCGCCAGGTGTCAACGTCCCGTCAAGTGAGTGCGCGAGCCGGCCATCGCAGCAATTGCGAGACGCCGCGCACCGGGCCAGAATGAGGCGCCCGCCGTCCACCACTCTTTCGCCATTCTCGGAGCCGTTGGTGCACGTCACTCGCCTTGTGTCTCGTGTTGCATTCGTCCACCCCGTGCGCGGGTTCCTGTGCGCGGCGTTCGCTGGCTCGTTCGCGGCCGCGAGCATCGCGGCCCAATCGCGGCCGTCGCCGGTCGTTGACCCGGCCGCCACCGTGAGCTCGGGGCGACCGCTGCCGGGCCCGGTATTCGAGAGCGCGCCGTTCAGCCGCGCCGTCGCGCGCGGCACGCGGACGCGCACCGGCGAGCCGGGCCCGTCCAACTGGGTCCAGCACGCGCGGTACCGCATCGACGCCTCGCTCGACCCTGTTGCCTCGCGCCTAACGGGAAGCGAATCGGTGGTGTACCTCAACCACTCGCCCGACACGCTGCGCGCGCTCGCGGTGTACCTCCGGCAGAACGTGTTCGCGGCCGCGAGTCCCCGGCGCAGCGCGGTGCCGATCACCGGCGGCGTCACGTTGTCGAGCGTGGTCGCGGCCGGACATCGATTGACGTCCACATCCGATTCGACACGGCCCGGCTATACCGTGGACGGCACCGTGATGTGGGTCCGGTTGCCCGCAGCCGTTCTTCCGGGCGACACCACGCAGCTCGCGTTCGCGTGGTCGTTCACACCGCCGCCGACCCCGTCCGACGGCCGCGAAGGACGCGACGGCCACGTGTTCTTCCTCGGCTACTGGTATCCCGAGGTGGCCGTGTACGACGACGTGAACGGCTGGGTGACCGACCCGTACTTGAACGGCGCCGAGTTTTACATGGATCCGGCGGACTACGACGTTCGCCTAACGGTGCCGCACGGCTGGGTGGTGGGTGCCACCGGCGTGCTCGCCGACTCGTCCGTCTACACGGCCCGCACGCGCGCGCGGTTGGCCGACGCGCGCCATACCGGGCGCGTGATCCGCGTGCTCACGCCCGGCGCCGATGCGGCCGCGGCGTTGGCAACAGGGCCGGCGCACGTCACGTGGCACTTCATTGCGCGCAACGTGCGCGATTTCTCCTGGGGCACGAGCGACCAGTACGCCTGGGATGCGACGCGCGCCCTCGTCGCGCGCGACTCCGGCGCGGCGCCGGATACCGTGGCCATCAACAGCTTCTTCCGCCTCACCCGCAAGGCCGCGGCCTGGTCGTTAGGCGGCGCGCGATTCACGCGCGACGCCATCGAGCAGATGTCGGCGTGGCTCTGGCCGTATCCCTGGCCGCAGATGACGTCCATGGAAGGCGTCATCCAGGGCGGCGGCATGGAATACCCGATGATGACCCTCATGCAGTCGTGGGCCGACACGCTGTCGTTGGCCGGCGATCTCATGCACGAGACCGGGCACATGTGGTTCCCGATGCAGGTCGGCTCCAACGAGACGCGCCACCCGTGGATGGACGAGGGCCTCACGCAGTTCGACGTCGCGCAGGGCATGCGCGTGTTGTACGGCGAGCCGCGCCAAGGCGGCCGGCCTAACGATTCGGAGCCGGGACAGCGCAGTCTCTATCTGGGCGCGCTGCGCGACGGACTCGACATGCCGCTCATGCGATGGGGGGATCTCGCGTCGCAGGATCTCTACTTCATCACGTATTACGACAAGACCGCGCAGGTGCTGGCCGCGCTGCGCGGGGTGATGGGCGCCGACAAATTCCACCAGGCGCTCCGCGAGTACGGCCACCGCTGGATCGGCCGCCATCCCTATCCAGTGGACTTTTTCAACACGTTCGACGCCGTCGCCGGCCGCGATCTCTCGTGGTTCTGGGACACATGGTTCTACCGCGCCTGGCCCCTCGATCAGGCCATCGCGTCGGTCGCGAGCGACGGCGATTCGGTGGCCGTCACGATCCAGGATCGCGGCCTCGCGCCGATGCCCGTTCCGTTAGTCGTGACGCGCGCGGGCGGTGTGGCGCAGCGCATCGACGTACCCGTGGAGGTCTGGTTGCACGGCGCGCGCACGTACGTGGTGCGCGTGGCGGCGCAGCCGGCGATCACCCGCGTGGAGATCGATCCCCACGGCGACTTCCCCGAGCTCGACCGCGCGCACCTCGTGTGGACCGCGTCGCACTGACCGCGGTGGTCACTCCTCGCGCAGCGCGATCGTCGGATCGAGCGCAGCGGCGCGCCGCGCGGGCAGCCATGCGGCCGCTGTCGCAACCACGAGAAACAGCATCGAGATCGCGATGTACGTGACCGGGTCCGTTGGGCGAACACCCACGAGCATCGTCGACATCGCGCGCGTGAGCAGCACCGCCGCCACGAGTCCCAGCACGATGCCGATCGCGCTCAGGCGCACGCCCTGCGCGATCACCAGGCCGAAGATACTCTCGCTCGGTGCGCCGAACGCCATGCGCATCCCGATTTCCGCGGTGCGCTGACGTACCACGGTCGACAACACACCGTACAACCCGACCGCCGCCAGCACGATCGCGATGCCCGCGAACGTGCCGATCAGCGCGAGCGCGAACTTGGTTGGCGCCTCGGCCTTGTCGACGTAGACCTGCATCGGCTGCAGTTCGGCAATCGACATCGTCGGGTCGAACTGGTGTACGGTCGCGCGCACGAGGGGCGCGAGCGCGGACGGATCGCCTGTGGTGCGCAATGCCCACCGGGCGACGTTGCCGGATCCGATCTCGCCGTCGCTCACGAAGAGCACTTCGCGGCCATCGTTGGCCAGCGTCTCGTCGCGCTCGTGCGCGACCACGCCGACCACCGTGTACCAGAGTGGAACGTCCGTCACGATGCGCGCGAGCAGGCGCTGCCCAACGGCGTTCTGTCCGGGGAACGCACGCGCGGCGAGTTTGTCGTCGATGATGATGTTCTTCGCGGCGGTGTCGTCGTCGACCTCGGAGAAATCGCGCCCGGCAATGAGCTTCGTGCGCATGGTCGCGAAATAGCCCGGAATCACGAAGTGCACGTTCGCTTGCTTGAACTTGGCCGCATCGGTGAGCGCTTCGGCGGTGCCCCAGCGTGCGTTGCCGATGTTGCCCTCGAGCGGGAGTTGCGAGGCCGCGGTCACCGATTGCACGCCCGGAATGGCGCGCAGTTGCTCGGCGAAGGTGCGCACGAACGTCGCGCGCTCGCGCACCGCGTTAGGCCCGGGTGGCGTTTGGCGCGACGGCACCGCGAAAAACGTCAGCAGGCCGCCCGGGTCGAAGCCGGGGTCGGTTTGCTCGAGCGCGATGAACGAGCGGACCATGAGACCGCAGCCGATGAGCAGCACGAGCGACAGCGCGACCTCCGCCACGACGACGCCGTTGCGCATGAGCGCACCGGCACGCTGGCCGGTGGTGCGGCCGCTCGCGCGGAGCACGTCCATCAGGTCGGGTCGCGACGCGCGCAGGGCGGGGACCGTGCCGAAGACCAGCACCGACACGAGGCCGGCCGCGATGGTGAAGGCCAGCACCATCGGATCGATGCCGATCTCGTCCAGCCGCGGCAGGCCGGCGGGCGCGAGCCGCACCAGCACGGCGATGCCTAACGCTGCCGCCCAGAGCCCGACCAGCGCGCCGCTGCCGCCCAGCAACAGGCTCTCCAGCATCATCTGGCGCACCAGCCGCACGCGCGATCCGCCTAACGCGGAGCGAATCGCCAGCTCGCGCTCGCGGCTCGATGCGCGCACCAACAGCAGATTCGCGACGTTGGCGCACGCGATGAGCAGCACGAAGGCCACCGCGCCCATGAGCGCGAGGATCGCCGGACGTTCGGTCGACACCAGGTCGGCGTGCATCGGCTCCACGCGCATGTAGAGCCCGGCCGTCTTCGCGATCGGGAACTGCGCCCGCAGGCTGGCCGCAAACGCGTCGATCTCCTGGCGAGCCTGGGCCAGCGTGACGCCCGGCGCGAGCCGGCCGACCACCCGCAGGAACACGTTGATGCGCGACGCCGGCGAGTTGTCGCCGAAATTGATGCGTTGGGCGACGTACACGTCCGGCGTGCGCTCGATGCCGGCGGCCGGCGTGAACAGGAGCTCGAACCCCGGCTGCGCAACGCCCACGACCTGCGCGTTCAACCCGCCCAGCTCGAGGCTCTTCCCGATGATGCTCGCGTCGCCGCCGTAGCGTCGCTTGAAGAATTCGTAGGAGAGGATCATGATCGCGGGCAGCCGCGGCCCCTGGGGCGCGGCCTGGCCGGCGTTGGCTCCGTTAGGCGGAGGCGGCTGCGGCGTGGCGTCCGCGTCCACGAAATCGCGGCCCATGATCACGTGCGCGCCGAGCACCGAGAACAGATTCGTCGTCACGAACGCCGCCGGAACCTGCTCCGGCTCATAGCCGTCGCCGGCGAACGGAATCTTGAACGTGCTCAGTCCCGCCAGTTCAGAGAACGATTTCGTCGTCGCCCGCAAGTCGCGGAAGTCCGCCGGCGACATCGGAAAGTTGGTCACGTTCCGGTTCCGCATGTCGCCCCACACAATCGCCAACCGGTCCGGATTCGTGTACGGCAGCGGCCGCAGCAGGACGGCGTTCACCACCGAGAAAATCGCGGTGCTCGCACCGATGCCGAGTGCTAACGTGACGATCGCGGTGAGCGCGAAGGCGGGGTGCTTGCGCAGCACGCGAAACGCGACGCGCGTGTCCTTCCACAACGAATCCATGCTGATCCTCGGGGCGGGATGTGTGGACCGGCAAACCGCGAGCGAGCACTGGCATCACGACAAGCGCCATACACGATGCACGCCACCCGGTGTACCGCGCAACGCGTTGCGTCATCGAAGCTTGCCGAATAGCGTTGTCACCGGATTGACCGCTTTCGGGATTCCGCATCTCATATCCGGACGCCCGACTCGGCGCATAGGTGGGCGGCCCGCCTCTTGCCAGCCGCCGTCGCGCCTCCAAAACGCTTCCGTAAGGCACCCTCCGTCCAATGCCGGACACACTGCTGATCTCTGCCGTCCAACGCCGGACGACCAACGCATCGTCGCGCGTGTCCGCCGTCGTCGGCGACAGCGAAGTCTGGTTCGAGTCCGATGACGTCGCGCTCCGTCCATCGGTCGAAGCGTTCGTCTCGGCGTTCCTGATCCCGTCGGCCGCGCGCGGTCTGCGCCTCGAGGCGACTGGCGCTGCAGACACGGCGTTCGCCGCGTCGCTCCCCAAGGTCCTTGACATCACACGCCGCTGGTGGGGATACGGCGTCGCGTTGCCGCGGCTCGATACGGCGACTGTCGACCCGAATCCGCACTCGCCCGCGGCAGGTCGGACAGCGCTGTGTTTTGGCGGCGGCGTGGATTCGTTCTATACGCTGCTCGCATCCGGTCGCCGAGTCGATGACCTGGTGTTCGTGCACGGCTTCGACATGCCGCTCACCGATCTCGCGCGGGCGGCCGCGGTCGAGGAGACCCTGCGCGAGATCGCCGGCGTACTCGGCGCGCGGGCGATCGTGATCCGGACCAATCTGCGCACGCACGCGCCGTTTCGGGCGGCGTCGTGGGATCGCACGCACGGCGGCGCGCTCGCGGCGGTGGGCCATCTGCTCGCCGACGAATCGGCCACGATGCTCATCTCGGCGTCGTTCTACCACGGCGGCTGGCATCCGTGGGGCTCGGCCTGGCAGCTCGATCCGCTGTGGAGCGGCAACGGCCTAACGATCGAGCACATCGGCGCGGAGCTGAGCCGCGCCGACAAGCTCCGCGTGCTGCGGGATGAACCGCTCGTGCGCCGCCATCTGCGCGTGTGTTGGGCGAACCGCCCGGACCTGCTCAACTGCTCGCGATGCGAGAAGTGCATTCGCAACCAGGTGATCTTGTCGGGACTCGGCGTGCTCGAGCATTTTCGGACGTTCGAGTCGCCCGACACGCTGGCCGCGCGCATCGCCGACGTTGCACGCATTCGCGACCATCTCGTGTTCGACCGCTACGAGTTCGCGCTCAAGTTAGGCCTGCCGCGCGATCAGGCGGCCGCGGTCCGAGCGCTGCTCGCGCGGAGCAAGCGGGCGCTCTGGCGCGACCGCGCGGCGTACACGCGCGAGTACGCGGCAGCCCTCGCGCACCGGATCCTGCGCGGCGGACGCCGGGCCAAGTGACGATTGACGGCCACGCCTAACGCAGTAGACACCGGCGGCATGGGGTGCCGAGCTGCTTGGTCCACGGCTGCGGGTCTGCCTTCACTGTCTGACAAGCATCTACGAGCTGAAGCGGACACACCCGGACATAGATGGACACGGCGGACTGAATCGGTAATTGCTCGAGATGTCAGCGCACGAACCCAAACGCCAAGTTCGTGTCTTGTCCCTACGTGTCCGGCCTTGTCCGTCTACACGGGCCTAACCAAGCCCGGTCTGTCAAACGTAAACCGCCCAAACACCGCGAACAGAAGCGCGGTTGCGGTCGCCCAGCCGAGCGTGCCGAGCGCGAGGCCCGCGACGCCGGCGCCGATGAAGGCCGTGAAGACCAGGATTCCCATCGTGAACGGGCGTGATCGCACGATCTGCTGCGTCAACGAGTCGGCCACAGGAGATGGCTGCATGCCGGGCGTCAACTGCCGGAGGAATGCAGGCGGCTTGGGAGGCGGCCGGCGCGACTGATCCTGCTGCGTCTTCTGCATGATTGCCTCGAGCGTTCCGTTGGGCGCGTTCGCCGCGAGCAGTCCGACCGTCGCCACGAACGAGAGACACGTCAGCGCTACGGCGCCGATCCACCCGCTCGTGCGTGTGTACGGGCGCCGGCGCACGCGCTGGACCTGCCACGCCACGCCCGCGCCCACCATGCCCGCCAGGGCGAGCTTCACGTGCGACAACACGATGAGCAGCAGCAGCACGCCGGCGAGACCGGCGATGAGCCGAGATGTCGGCGATGCGGTCGGCTCGGACGGTGCCGGCGGAGGGGCCGCTACAAGGGGCGCCTCGCCCGGAGGATTGCTTGCGTTCATCATTATGCGAACCCCGCTCCTTGAGGAGGACGACATCTGAAGCACTTTCTCGAGCGTGTCGCCGACCGATTCGGATTTGCGCTCATCCGGAAGACGGAACCACCCGTCGCGCATCCCGACCTCGATCCCGACTTTTTCGCGCTCCACGCGCGGTGCAAACCGTACACGCTCACGTCGGTGGAGCGAGTGTATGCGCTGCGGCAGGCCGTCACGTACATCAGCCGCCACGGCATCGAGGGCGACCTGGTCGAGTGCGGCGTCTGGCGCGGCGGCAGCATGATGGCGGCCGCGCTCACGCTGCTTGCGTTAGGCGACACGCGCCGCACGCTCTGGCTGTACGACACGTACGAGGGCATGAGCGAGCCCACCGAGCGAGACATCAATCGCGGCAATCGCGCGGCGCGCCGCCGGTGGGAGCGCTCGCAGAAGGACGGCCACAACGCGTGGAACTATGCGCCGCTCGAGGATGTGCGCCAGAACCTCCTGTCCACCGGCTACCCGGAAGCGAACCTGCGCTTCGTGAAGGGCAAGGTCGAGGACACGATCCCGGGCGCGATCCCCGAGCGCATTGCGATTCTGCGCCTCGACACCGACTTCTACGAGTCGACCTACCACGAGCTCACGCATCTGTATCCGTTGCTGGTGTCGCGAGGCGTTCTTCTGTTGGACGATTATGGGCACTGGCGCGGTGCACGCGACGCGGTCGACCGCTACGTGGCCGAGCACAATCCGGCCATCCTGCTCGACCGCGTGGATTATTCGGGACGCATCGCCGTCAAGCCGTAGCGACGCGCCGTATCGTTAGGCGCTCGCGTCGCCGATGTGGCGCGTGAAGTCATCGATGGCGCCGATGAGATCCGCGAGGTCGAACGGCTTCACCAGGTACGGCACACGGCACGCGTGGATGAGGTCGAATGCGCGATCGCTCGTGTCGCCGGTGGTGATGACCGTCGCGGTCCGGAGGTGCGGATAGAACGCGGCCGCGAGCTCGAAGAATTCATCACCGCGTTGGTCCGGGATGCGCAGGTCCACGATCATCGCGTCGAACGTCTCGCGCCTGAGCAGCGAGTGCGCGGCTTCGGCGCTTTCGGCTGATCGCGGCTCGTAGCCAGCGCGGCGCAGCGCGATCGACAAGGCCCGGCAAATCGTGGGTTCGTCATCCACGATCAGCACGCGGGGCACGAGCGGCCGCGGCATCAGGCGTGGCCCGGCCGCGGTGGACGCGGTGGCGCCTCGCCGCGCTCGAGCACGTGCGCCGAATCGCCGACCACGCGACGCATCGCGGCCGGCGGCCGATACAACGATCGCACACAATGCGTGACGACCTCGACCGGCGGCATCGCGTGCATCTCGCGCGACGTGCGCACGTCCGTGGTCAGGCGCAGGTGCCGCGCGAGAATGCGCGGCGCGACGCGCAGGCGCTGCGCCGCACCTTGCACCGTCATGTCGCCGGAGCGAAGCATTTGGTAGGCGCGGAGCACGCGCGCCGTGACGAGCAACTGTGTCGGCGAGGTGAGACCGGCGTCGGTCACCAGGCGGTGCACGTGCCGCCGCGACATGTTGGCCGCGGCCGCGAGGTCTTCGACCGACGGAAAACGGTGCGGCGCGGCGAACAGGAGACGGATCGCGCGGACGAGCGGAGCGGGCAGTCGTTCGATCGGCCGGGCCAGCGCGTCGAGCAGCAGGTTCGCCACGGCGTCGGCTGTGAGACGCAGGATCAGATCACGAATCGCGGTCGTTCCATCGTCGATGCCGGCGAGCAGCAGCCCGCTCATCCCGCCGCCGTGCAGGAGCTGGGGCAGGGGGCTCACTCCGGACGCCGTGAGCGTGGTGTAGATCACGCACGGGATCCAGTCGTAGCGAGCGAGGATAGCGGTGAGCTCCTTCACCCGTCCCGCGACGCGAGGGTCAGCCGGATCGATGACGACGAGATTGACGGGAGCCGCATCGAGGATTGCCGTTAGGCCAGTTGGGCCATCGATCGCGTCGAGCGCGCGCACGGTGAAGGCCGGCGGCGTGGCCAACCGGATGCGCAGCAGCTTCGGGTCCGATACCAGCGTCACGAGATCCATGCGGCCCACCTGTGTCGAGCGAGATGTCCCGATGGTGTATCGTGTGTCCCCAAAGTGCAGGTGGATGTCCCCAAACTGCACTCTGCGCGTGTCCGTGCGGTGCTAGCCTGGTCGCGGGCCAGGTACACGTCGGGATGGTGCCCGACGCTCGACCCGTCATCACGTCTCGCACTCAGAGGATCCATGCGCCGCTCAACAGCCCGTCTCATTCTCGCCGCCATCACCTTGGCGTTTGTCGCATGCACGTCGCCGACTGCCCCCACGCAACCGAGTGCCGATCAGACCGTCACCATTGGACCGCACTAACCGAGACACAAAACCGGCGCACCACAGTTCGCACCGGTGCGCCAGGCCGCCCCACGTCGTCGTCATCTCCGCGGCGCCCGCGGCCCCTCCGCCACCGTTAGGCGGACGCCGTTTCCAGCTCCTCGCGCATCCGGCCTAACGCTCGGGCCACCACCGCCGTCTTGGCCGGCGGCTCGCGCACCGGATCGGGGCCGATCGGCGGCGGCGTGCGCAGCTTCGCGATCGCGTCCTCGATCTCGAAGCCTAACTGCGCCAGCCCGTGCCGCGTCGCAATCTCCACCGCGCGGCCGTACTCCATGCGCGCGGTCTCGATCCGGCCGAAGTGCCAGGCGCCCCACCCCGCGTAATAGTGGTAGTAGCCGGCCAATCGCGGCGGCAACTGCTCCGTCGCCAGCTGGCGGCGGTATTGCTCGAACAACGGCTCCGTGCGGTCCTTGGCCGCCATGTCCATCAAGTTGATGAGCGCGGCGCCGCGGACGTACGGCTCCTGCGTCGTCGCGATCAGAATGAGACTCGCGTCGCGCGCCGCGCGCCGTACGCCTAACTCGATGAACGCCGCCGCCACGTCGGCCAGCGCGCGGTCGCGCGCCAACGGGTCGCGCAAGCCGCGCAGCGCGCGGAACGCGAATCGCACGGCCGCCTCGAACCGCTTGCGCTGGAAGGCGACGTGCGCGCGGCCGTGCAACGCCAGCGCCATCTCGTCGGGCAGCCCCGCCCAACGGGCGTCCTGCGCCGCGCGCCGCAACAGCGCGTCCGCCAGCGCGAGATTCCCGGACTCCGACAACACCGCGGCGCCCAAACACCGCGCCTTGATCTGCGTCGACCAGTCGGACACGCTCGCCGCCGACTCGGCGGCCGAGCGAAACGCCTGCTGCGCGTCATCCCAGCGCGCCTGCTGCCGGCGGCACTCGCCTAACCGCATGTACGCCGCGGCCGCGTCGGGCGCGTCGCCCTGATCGTGCTCCGATGGATCGCGACACAGGCGCACCACCGTTTCGTACACGTCGGCCGCTAACGCCCACCGCGACTCGAGCTCGAGCACCCGGCCGTACGCCATGAGCCGGGGCCGCGCCGTGATCGAGCGATCGCCGCTCTCGCTGGCCAACACGTTGAGGAGGCTCGCCAGCACACTGCCCACTGCGTCGCCGGCACCCAACGGTTCGAGACACGCCCACGCCGCACGCGTGGCCCGCACATCATCGACGCGCTGCGCGTCGCCGCCGGCGAGCAGATAATCGGCGAGTCTGAGACACACCAAGCCCGCCGACACGCGGCGCCACTCGGGCGTCGTGTCGTCACCGAGTTCCGCCAGGAACTCGAAAAACGGCGCGTGTTGAACGGTGATGTCCCGAATCGGCACTGTGGGGCTCGAAATTCCTATCGAGGTGTCCCGCGACTGCCCTTCTTCTCCGCCATCCTCGGCGTCCCGTCGGGCAGAATGTCTCAGCGATTTGCCGCGAAAGCGGATTCTACGCCGGCGGCGAGGATCGAGGGCCATGACAGAGTATCGGGAAAAACCGGCTAACCTGCAATGGTTGCGAGCCCGCGACGACCAAACCGAACAGGAATCTGACAAGCGGGGTCAGCCGTTGAGGTCTACGGTTCGACTCGTTGCAATCAGTGCGGGTCGCTGGCCGGCGCCGAATCGGCCCCGACGCCCCACCAAGCCAGGTCGGACCACCATCCATCTGCCCGCAGGCCGCGCGGTTCGATCGGCCGCCGTACCGCACCCACGTTGACCAGATCGTAGAGCCACACGGCCGGTGCGTCGTTCACGAGTACGGACCACGCACGCCTGTAGAGAGCCCGGGCGCGTGATTCGCTCTCGGCGTCGATCGCGCTGTCGAGTAGCGTGTCGAATTCCCGGTTCGCATAGCCGCCGAAATTGGAACCGGCCGGCGCCGCGGATGCGCTTGCCCATATCTGCCGTGCACTCGCGGGCGACGGATCCCATTTCAGGTCCAGCAGCGTCGCGTCGAATGTGCCGTTCTCGAGATCATCGATCGACGTGTTGAGCTCCGTCTGATCGATTTCCACGTCGATATCGGCGCACTTGAGCTGCGCCTGAAGCACCACGGCCGCCGCGAGTCGCTCGGCGCTGCTCGTCGGCACGAGAAGCCTAACGGTGAGTGCGCGTCCGGCGCGGAGTCGGATGCCTCGACGCGGATCGCGCACCCATCCCGCGGCGTCGAGCGCGCGCGCGGCTCCGGCGCAATCGGCGGTTGCCGGCGGCAGGAACACGGAATCGAGCAGGGTGGCTGGGAACGGTCCCTGCGCCACACGTGCGGTTTCGCCTAACACGCCGCGGACGAGCGCCGGCCGGTCGATCGCCAGCGCGAACGCCCGCCGCACGGCTGCGTCGCCGAGTACCGGGTGCGGCCGCGATCGGTCAGCGGGATCGCGCAGATTGAACAGCAGCATCACGTTCTCCTCGGACGGCCATCGCACGAGCCGGACGTCGCGATGCGCGCGCACGCGCGGCACGTCGGCCGACGCGATGCGATCGAGGAAATCGACTTCGTGCGCGAGCAATCGTGTGACGGCCACCCCGGGATCGCGCGTGATGGTGAACAGGATACGATCGAACGCCGGCCGGCCGGTGCGATACGCCGTGTCCGCATCCAACTGTATCGATGTCCCGGATGCCCAACGGACGAACTTATACGGCCCGCTCCCGACCGGCGCGCGTCCGAACGCCGATGTGCGCCACCGATCCGGCGCAATCGTGTCCAACAGATGCTTGGGAAGGATGCGGGGCGAGTACGTGGCCGTGTAGAACTCGTCGGGCGTGCGCGTGTGAAACCACACCACCGCGGTCATCGAATCGCGCACCGATACGGAATCGATGTTGGAGAGCAGCGGGGCGGCGATCGAGCCGGCGGCGCTGTCCTTGAACACGCGATACGAAAACCGCACATCGCGCGCGGTAACGGGCACGCCGTCTTGCCATCGCGCGCGCGGATCTAAGTGAAACGCGATCGAGAGCGAATCCGGCGCCCAACGCCACCCGTCGGCCAGACGAGGCCGGTAGTCGCGGTCGCCAATCGTGTTGAGCGTACTGTCGGGATCGGCTAACCGTTCGAAGATCTGGTCCGAGATCGCGGCAGCCTGCGACGTCGCCGTGAAGGGCGGGAGCAGCATGTCGGCGTCCGCCGCGAGATTCACCACCAGTTCGCGCGGCTCTGCACCGCGCGGCACGCTGCGATGGCATGCGGAGGCGGCCAGAACGATGGTGAGAGCGGCGCGCGCGCCTCGCATACGTGCGCGCGCCCAACGCGAACAGCCGCGCGCATGTGCGCGCGCCTCCGTTGGGCACATTCGTCTGGCGAGCTCGGCGCCACTGGATACTCGTACGTCGATCATCCTCGTCTGGAAAATGCCGGAAAGGAACGCTGGAAGTCCGTGGCAATCGACCACGTGCGACGTTCTGGCACGAACGTACAGGCGCGCGAGGCGCACTGTACAGGAGAGACATGAACCGCGATGGCGGGAACGTTAGCCACGCGCAAAGCCTTTAAGCTCGAAGGAATCGCGCTCGCCCGTTGGGCGGCGCCTGTATCGCCTCATGAAGGAGCTGATGACATGACGACCTCGACCATCCATCCAACCACTACGACCAGCATCTGGCAACTCGACCCGGCGCATACACTCGTCGAGTTCGCCGCGAAGCACCTCATGATCACCACCGTGAAGGGGCGCTTTACCGACGTGAGCGGCACCATTCATATGGATGAGGCCAATCCGGCCGCCTCGTCTGTCGACGCGGTGATCAAAGCCGGGAGCATCGACACGCGCACCGACCAACGGGACGCGCACCTCAAGTCCGCGGACTTTCTCGAGGTGGAGCGCTATCCCGAGATCACGTTCAAGAGCACGAACGTCGAGCGCGCGGGCGACGGACAGTATCGCGTGACCGGCAACCTCACCATCCACGGCGTGACCAAGCAGGTGGTGCTCGACGTGCACGACGAGGGCCGCACCAAGGACCCCTGGGGCGGCGAGCGCGCCGGCTTCAGCGCCACCACCCGTATCGACCGGCGGGACTTCGGCCTAACGTGGAATCAGGTCATCGAGAGCGGTGGCGTGGTCGTGAGCAACGAGATCCGCATCACGATCGAGGTCGAAGCGACCAAGACCGCATCCTGATCCTCGCTATTCGTCGCGGAGCGTCACGACCGGATCCACGCGCGTGGCGCGCCGCGCCGGCAGCAGCGTGGCCAACACGGCCACGCTGCACAAGAGCAGCGAGACCATGGTGAACGTCGCCGGATCCGTGGGCTGCGTGTCGAACAACTGACTGCTCATGAGCCGTGTGAGCGCGAACGCCGCGCCGAGACCGACCGCCACGCCGCCCAGAACCAACGCCAGCGCTTGGCGCATCACCATCATCAGGACGTCGCGCGCGCGGGCGCCGAGCGCCATGCGGATACCCATCTCCCGGCTGCGCTGCGTGACCGAGAAGGACGTGACGCCGTAGATGCCAAGTGATGCGAGCAGCAGCGCGAGCCCGGCGAAAATGCCGAGCAGTACCATGGACAGGCGGCGCTGGCCCATGGACGAGCCGATCATCTCGTCCATCGTGCGGATGTGCGCCACCGGTTCGTTCTTGTCCACGGATTGGATCGCCGCGCGCGCGGCGCCCGCGTATTGCGCCGGCGGCCCGACGGTGCGCACGGCCACCGTTAGGCGATCGATGCCCGACGCCTGCGCGTAGGGGATGTAGACCTGCGGCCGCGGGTCCGCCGCGAGCCCTTCCTGCTTCGTGTGGCTGACCACGCCGATGATCGTACGGTAGCGCGTGCTGTCGTTCGGGGCCGGTGCGCCGAACCACATCCGGCGGCCGATCGGATCCTCGCCCGGGCGCAGGAACCGGCGCACGAACTGATCGTCGACCACCACCACCCGCAGCGCGCCGGCCGCGTCGGCATCCGTGAACGTGTGCCCGCGTCTCGTGGCGATGCCCAACGTGGAAAAATAGCCCGGACTCACGTACCGGATGTCGCCCCAGGGCATCGCTCCGTTAGGCGGCGGCGTGTAGCCCTCCACGTTGTAGCTCCCGGTGGACCATCCGCCGCTGAACGGCATCACCGTGACGGCCCCCGCGCCGCGCATGCCGGGCACCTGCGCGAGCCGCGGCAGCGCCGCGTCGAAGAACGCCGTGCGCGCCGTGTCCGTCGGATACGACAGGGCGGGGAGCGACAGCTCGAACGTGAGCAGGTGCGAGGGATCGAATCCCGGGTCGACCGCCGCGAGCTTGGTGAAGCTCTTGATGAGCAAGCCGGCACCGCTCAGGAGCGTGAGCGCGAGCGCGACCTCGGCCACCACCAGCACACGACGCAGCGTCGAGCCGGCCCGGTCGGCCGTTCCACTGCGCCCGCCTTCCTTGAGCGTGTTGTGCATGTCGCCGCGCGACATCTGGAGCGCCGGCGCCAAGCCGAACAACACGCCGGTGACTAACGCGACCACGAGCGTGAAGAGCAGCACGTGCCCATCGATGCCCAACTCGCTGACACGCGGCACGTTGCTCGGATTCGCCGCGACCAGCACCCGCACGCCGATGTACGCGAACGCCAGACCGAGTGCGGCGCCGGCGAGCGACAGGATGGTGCTCTCGACCAGCAGCTGCCGCACCAGGTCGCGCCGGCGTGCGCCTAACGCAGTGCGGATCGCGACTTCCTTGGTGCGACCCGCGGCGCGCGCGAGCATCAGGTTCGCCACGTTGGCGCACGCGATGAGCAGCACGAAGCCGACCGCGCCCAACAACACGAGCAGTGCCGGGCGGATGTCGCCCGTGCCGAGTTGGTTGAGGGATTTCACACCCAGCGTCCAGTCGTGCGGAATCTCGTCCGGGTGATCCTGGCGCAGTTGTGCGGCGAACGCGTGCATGTCGCGCTGGGCCTGCTCGATGGTCACGCCGGGCTTGAGACGCGCCGTGAGCTGCAGATACTCGTTGGTGTAGGCCTGGGGCACGAAGTCGCTGTCGGCGAGCGCCAACGGCGTCCAGATCTCCGCATCGGTCGACCAGAAGTCATGGAATGTGGGCGGCATCACCCCGACGATCGTGTACGCGATCCCGTTGAGCGACATCGTCCGTCCCACGACGTCGGGGCGACCGCCGTACAACCGCTGCCAGAGGCCGTCGCTCAATACCACGACCCGGTTGTGCCCCGGCACGTCTTCGTCCGGCAGAATCGTTCTGCCTAACGCAGGGGCCACGCCGTATGTACGGAAGAAGTCGCCCGACACCATGGCGCCCGGCAGACGCTGCGGATCGCCGACGCCCGTGAGGTTGGCCTGCCACCCGCCCTCGACGGCAACGCTCGTGAACAGACGCGTGCGGTCGCGGTAGTCGCGGAATCCCGGCGCCGACACCGGCGCCTCGAGCTTGAGCGACGGATAGTCGTGCTGAATCGTGACCAGCCGATCCGGCTCCGCGTAGGGGAGCGGTCGCAGCAGCACCGTGTTGACCACGCTGAAAATCGCGCTGTTGGCGCCGATGCCGAATGCCAACGTCAGCACGACGATGGCGGTGAACGCGGGGTGCGTGCGCAAACGGCGCAGGGCGTAGCGAATGTCGCCGGACAGAGTATCCATGCAGGCACCTACGGAGCGCGATGGGGTTTTCGTTTCGACAGCCCAGGGCGCTGGCGGGTTTGTGGCTGTGTCGAGACAAGAGGGAAGCGCTCGCTGGCGCTCGCTTCGGGAAGCGCTAACGCTTGGGGAAATGGGGAAGCGGCGGGCTACGCACGCCTTGGGGTGAGGAAGAACATCAACCTCCGCTCCTGGAGAGTACAGTGCGGCGATGCGCGCGCAGTCCTCAGTCCGCGGGGACCACCGATGTTGTTCCTCACCCCAAGGCGTGCGTAGCCCGCCGCTTCCCCATTTCCCGAAGC
>DATEKK010000047.1:0-20511 GCA_035277485.1 Gemmatimonadaceae bacterium | reverse complement strand
CGCGTGGGGGCATAGTGCCACCGCGAGCGCGAGAGGCCGATCACCCGCATCGCCCGGCGAGCACTGATCGCGAAGGCGGCCCGGAGATGGGTGACGACCTGCCGCCGCTGTTTGGTCGTCACCACTTTCGCCCCGCCACGTCTTTGAGCATCGCGATGTCTAACGCTTGCTCGGCGACCAGCTTCTTCAACCGCCGATTCTCGTCCTCGAGCGCGCGCAATCGCTTCGCCTCATCGACCTGGAGCCCACCGTACGCCCGCCGCCACCGGTAGTAGGTCTGCTCCGTGATGCCGTGCTTGCGGCAGATCTCTGCCACGGTCATCTCGCGCTTCGTGGCCTCGTTGAGAATGCTGACGATCTGTTCCGCGCTGAATCGAGACGTCTTCATGAGTCCTCCCCGCCTCGCGGCGGATCAGGACTCCCAACCTACTCGCTGACTCCGCTCACGGGGAGAAGACCACGGGCATCGCTGCGCTGATTGATTCGACCGGGAAGATCAAAAACCGCTATCGGTACAACCCGTGGGGCGGCCTCGAAGACTCGGTCGAGACCGCGACGAACGTCCTAAAATTCGCAGGAAGGGAGTACGATCCGGAGACTCACCTCTACTACAACCGAGCTCGCTATTACGACCCCCAACTTGCTCGCTTCATTTCGGAGGATCCCATCGGCCAATCGGGCGGTGTCAACCAATACGCATATGCGGGGAACAATCCGATTGGTGCCGCTGACCCTTCGGGTACATGCGAAGAGGTTCTTGGTGGAACCTTGCCCGAGGAGACTTCTGACCCGTGCGAGCCGCAACTTGATCCGCCCAATGAGCACGGCGAAGTGTGGCACTGCGAGTCTAGCGATATGGATTACTGTCTAGCCAGCGCCACTAACTTCCTTGAGGGTATCAACTCAAGCCTCGACGCGAAATATTGGGCAAGCCAAGTCCTGCCCCCAATACCGAATTTCCCGGCGGTAATCTGGACGGCGCCACCGATATCCTATCAGGGTGAGCTGTTCACTGGAATTGTGCTTACACGACTAGGAACGTCCGAGAGTCCAGCGGTGCTTTTCAATCCGGAGGACGGTTGGTGGTATGCACGGTATGCTGTTTCCCAATACAATGTAGGGAGCATCTTCGGCGACCGCTATGGACCACCAGTTCAAGGCTGGCCGACGTCTTTTGACGGCACTTCTGTTTGGTTAGACGCGACTGCTTGGGTCGGTCTTCAGGAGACTGATTTCCGCTTTTGGACGCCGATAGCGATTATCGATCGCCAACTGCTGACATTTAAGTACGCGAAAGGCGGCATGACAGGCAAGGTAGTTCCCTTGCCGCCGCCTTCTGCATCTTTCCCTTAGCGAGTCGAGACGAGCGCGACGAAGCCTGGCACCTGGCTACCGATGAAGAAGCACAAGCGCCCGTGTGCGCGGTGGGCTGACTCTGGTCGAAGACGGACGGGTGCCATACAAACCGAGCACCTCCTGTTGGGCGTCGGCGAGGTTGGAGCGGTAGGATAGACGATTGACAAGACCAGGCTAACGTTCAGTTCTTACGAAACATGCTCAGTGTCCCCTATGAATCACGCCCGAGCAACCGTCATAATAGCGCTTGTTGACAAACTACCAGGTAGCTGCCGTTGCGCGGCTGTTTGGCGGCGACCCGGGATGAATCCAAGCGAAGTTATCCTTCTGAGTGCGCGAATGACGGACCGCGCCGGAGCCGTGCTCGATACGGCGATCTTACGAATGACTCGGCTCCGAAGGTTGGCGGGCAATGAATTCCGCAATGAGCAATTCGAGTGCGTGGACGACGTGACAGATCTTCCTGCGTCGCTAGAAGAGCCGTTTCTCACTGCTACACTCAAGGTGCACGACGAATACTTGCGCGTAATCCGTCAGATTCGCCGTGCCCCAAAGAAGGAGGTTGCTGGCATAGGTAGTGCGCGCATCGGTTCGATATCATTCTAGGCACGTGAAGCGGTTAGAGATGTTTTCTGCATCCGAACTAGCGTCTGTGCGTGAGCCGCAAGATGAAAGACGGGAGCACGGTTCGCGGCGCTTTCTGCAATACGATGCACCCGAGTTGTAACGCAAGAGCCGCGTTGAGACGGCAGGCGCGATGAGATGGAGTTGGTTGATTTGCGCTCTGCGTTCTGCCCTGGTCCGCCACGCGCCTTGCCGGTTGCATGTGACTCAAGCAGCCCCACCACCGGTTAGACGCGCATGCCGTGCAGCAATCGGCCGAACCAGCCGCGCTGGTGTTCGCCGTTGCGGCGCAGTCCGTGCTTGAAGTTCGAGAAGCGGGTGACCTCGCCGCCGGCGGTGGACGGCTGATACGTCGTCGGGAAGAGCGCGGCGAGGTGATCTTGAAGGCGATCGGGCGTGGCGACCACGGACTGGGCTTCGCACCACCGGTCGAGGGTTTTCCCGAAGGTGGACGCCGTGGGCCGGTGGGCGGGATCGCGATCGAGCGCCGCCATGAGCGCTTCTTCGATGGCCTTGGGGACGGCGGGGACCTTCTCGCGGATGTTGGGGAGCGGGCGCCACGTGACTTCGTCGATCAACAACTCGGTGGCGTCCTCGTAGAACAGCGGTTCGAGCGTGAGCAGCTCGTAGAGCACGACGCCGATGGCGAATACGTCGCTGCGGCCGTCGACGTCGAGGCCCAAGATCTGTTCGGGGCTCATGTAGTGCTTCTTGCCCATCATCAGCATCGGCGACTCGTCCATGGGATCGGTGGACGTTTTTGCTTTGGCGATGCCGAAGTCGGCCAGTTTGATGTGGCCGTCCCACGTCGACATGATGTTGTTAGGCGAAACGTCGCGGTGCACGATGTCGAGCGGGCGGCCGTCGGGTCCGGCGAACGTGTGGGCGAAGTCGAGCGCGCGACACACGCGGCTCGTGACGTACGCGGCGACGTGCACGGGGATCAGCCGATCGAGCTCGCGATGCCGCTCGATCATGTTGCGCAGCGTCGGACCCTTGATGTACTCCATGGCGATGTAGTACTGCCCTTCCACTTCGCCGAGCTGGTAGATCTGGACGATGTTGCCGTGGACGAGGTTCGCCGAAAGCTTGGCTTCGTCGATGAAGAGCTGGAGCCAGGTTTTTTCTTTGGCGTAGTGCGGATGGATGACTTTGAGCGCGATCCGCTTGGCGAAGCCGGCGGGCCCCAGGTGCTCGGCCTCGTAGACCGTGGCCATGCCGCCCTGCGCGATCTTGCGTACGAGGCGGAACGAGCCGGCGTATTCCAGTATGTGCTCGTCAGAGTGCATTATTACAGACTCGCAGGCCACGGCGGCGAGGCGCGCGCCGTGATCATCAGTCATCCGACTCCATGCCGCACGACATCCGAGACATCACGATCATCGGCGGAGGGCCGACGGGGCTCTTCGCGTCCTTCTACGCCGGCATGCGCAGCGTCACGGCGCGCATCGTCGACGCACTACCGGAGTTGGGCGGTCAGCTACTCGCGCTGTATCCGGAGAAATACATCTTCGATGTCGCGGGCATTCCGCAGATCCTGGCGAAGGACCTGGTCCGCGACCTCGTGCAGCAAGCCAGCCGCTTTTCACCGTCCGTCCACCTGAATCAGCGGGTGGTCTCACTGGAAGAGGACGGCGGCTGCTTCACGCTGGTCACCGAAACGGACCGGTTTCCGTCGAAGGCGATTGTGGTAGCGGCAGGGATCGGTGCGTTCTCGCCGCGCCGGTTGCCACAGCCGTCGGCCGAGCAGTGGTACGGGCGGGGGATTTACGACCGGGTGTCAGACCCAGAAGCATTTCGCGGACAGCGGGTTCTCATCGTGGGTGGCGGCGACTCGGCGTTCGACTGGGCGCACCAGCTGTTGCATCGCGCGGCGGAGCTGACGCTCGTGCATCGGAGCGACCGGTTCCGCGCGCACGGAGCGACGGTGGCCGAAGTGACCGCGGCGGCGGCTCAAGGTCGCGCCAGGGTACTCACGTTTCACGAGCTGGCCGAAGTGCACGGGAACGGCGGCGGCGTGCGAGCGGTGACGCTCAAGGATGTGAAGGCGAAAACGCACTTCGATCTCGACATCGATGTCATCCTGCCGATGCTCGGTTTCGTGAGCGACATCGGACCGCTCGCGCAGTGGGGATTGCAGGTGGAGAAGGATGAGATCGTGGTGAACAGTACGATGGAGACGGGGCGCACCGGCATCTGGGCGGCGGGCGACATCACGACGTATCCTGGGAAGCTCAAGCTCATCGCGACGGGATTCAGCGAGGCGGCGATCGCGGTGAATCAGGCGGTGCACTGGATCTATCCGGACAAGAAGGTGGCGCCGGGGCACTCGTCGAACATGGGGATTTTCGGGCAGAAAGACGATTAGCGCGCGTGGTGGGCTTCCTCGCTTTGGGGAACACGGATTGTGCGGATTGTGCGGATTGTACGGATCGCCCGGCTGCGCGAACCGGTGAGCCTCCCGCGCTGTCAGCCATCAACTTTTGTTGAAAGCAAAAACAGCCGTTGCATTGGCGCGGAGAGCTTGTCGCGCCGGGCGGGGCTCCTCCGCCCAATGCGTGGCTCAGGCCCGCCCGGCGGCGGTCAATATGCCTAACGCAGCACTTAGCGGAGAGCGTGCACGTCGCACTCTCGCTGATGTCGACGCAATCCTCCCCATTTCTCGCATCCTTTTGGTTGTCCCGGAAACAACAAGAACTCTTTGGTTGTTTTCGCAGATGTCGTTCTGCCGTGCGCAACGAACCGCGCTGCCGCTGCCGAGCGATCCGTTCAATCCGCATTATCCGCTGAATCCGTGTTCCCCAGAGCGAGGAAGCCACCACGCGTGTGCCGGCGCCGTACGTCTCCCCGCCTAACGCGGGACACTTCACTCCGCTCGGCGGGCACGCGAGCATCCGGTCACGAATATTCCACGCGCGGGTCCGTGGCGGCGTACGTCAGGTCGGCGATGATGTTCACGACGACGAACACGACGCTCAAGAACAAAATGCTGCCCTGGATCGCGGGGAGGTCGCGTTTGCTGATGGCGTTCACGACGTAGCGGCCGAGGCCGGGCCAGCTGAACACGGTTTCCGTTAGGATGCTGCCGGTGAGGTACGAGCCGAAGTCGAGGCCGATGACAGTGACGACCGGGATCAGCGCGTTGCGCAGCGCGTGACGGGCGAGGACGGCGGTGCGGGGTAGTCCATTGGCGCGCGCCGTGCGGATGTAGTCACTGCCGAGCACCTCCAGCATCGCCGAGCGCGTCATGCGCGCGAGGAAGGCGATGGAGCGTGTGCCTAACGCAAACGCCGGCAAGATGAGGAACGCGAGGCCGCCGGTGCCGGAGGGCGGCAGCCAGCGGAGGATCATCGCGAACACGAGAATCAGGATCAGTCCCACCCAATAGACCGGGAACGAGATGCCGAGGTACGTGAACGCGAGCGTGAGCCGGTCGAGCCAGCCGCCCGGGTAGGCGGCGGTGACCACGCCCACCGATATGCCTAACACAACAGCGAGCAGCATCGCCGCGCACGCGAGCTCGAGCGTTTTCGGGAAGCGCTCCGCGATGTCGCGGGCGATCGGGCGGCCCGTGATGAACGACGTGCCGAGGTCGCCGTGGATGACGCCCGATGCGTACGCCGCGAACTGTTTGGGCCGCGGTTCGTCGAGGTGGAGCTGCTTGCGGAGCTGCGCGATGGTGGCGGAGTCGGCGCGCTCGCCCACCATTTCCATCACCGGATCACCGGGCGCGATGTAGAGCAGCGCGAACACCACAACGAGCACGCCGAGCAGCGTCGGGATCGCGAGCAGCAGGCGCCTCAGGAGGAACGTGCCCATTGGCCGGTGCGCGTTCCGGTGGCGAGGTCAGGGATGCGGTGCGACGCTGTCGCGTGCGGTGCTGTCGCGCGCAACGGCGTCGGCCGCGGGTCCGCCGATCGAGACGTCGAGGAAACGCTGGCCGTTGAAAATCGCGGGCGCCTTGAAGCCTCTGATCCACGGCTGCACTGCGTAGAGCTCGTTGTAGAAGAACAGGTAAATCATGGGCGCGTCGACGAACGCGATCGAGTCCGCACGCTGGTAGAGCGCGGCGCGCTTGGTGCTATCGGCCGTGGTGCGCGCGCGCGCGACGAGGTCGTCGACGGTTGGATTCTCGTAGAAGGAGACGTTGCCGCCGACCCCGCGATTGGCGCCGACGAGCAGCGGATTCAAGAAATCCTCGGCATCCGGATAGTCGGCGTACCAGTCCTTGATAAAGAGATCCGCATCGCCGTGGCGCGACGCTTCGCGCGCGGCGGAGTTGTCGCGTTGGACGAGCGTCACGCGAATGCCGACGGCGGCCAGATACGCCTGCATGGATTGCGCGACGCGTTGGAACGTTTCGTCCTGCCCAACCCAGAGTTGGGCGGCGAATCCTTTCGGATAGCCGGCGGCAGCGAGGAGCGAGCGCGCTTTGGCCGGGTCGTAGCCGTACGGGCGGCGCGTCGTATCGGCGCCGTCGAGCGAGGGCGGGATGACGCCGGCGGCGAGCGTGCCGCGGCCGCCGATGAGGCGCTGGAGGATGGTGGGGACGTCGACCGCGTAGTTGAGTGCCTGCCTAACGCGCGGGTCTTTGAGCGGGCCGCGGGTGCAGTTGATCGCGACGTACCACAGGCGGAGCGCGGGCGCCGAGACGAGGAACGCACTCTTTTCGTCGGTATGTTCCCAGCGCTCGGTCTCGGCTTCGGGCACGTAGAGCAGGTCGACGTTGCCGGCTTGGAATTCGGCGACCGATGTGCTGGGCTCGGGGACGATGCGGATCTCGAGCGAGTCCAAGCGTGGCGCGCCGCCCCAGTACGACGGATTGCGCGCGAGGAGCACGTAGTCGTCGTGCTTCCATTGCACGAAGCGCCACGGACCCGTCCCAATGGGATGCTGGGAGAAATTGGCCGTGTCGCTATCCGGCACGATGGACGCGACGGGCATCGCGAGTAGTTTTGGGAAGATCGCGAGCGCGGTGTCGAGGGTAATGCGCACTGTGCTGTCGTCGGGCGTGTCGAGACCGCTGATCGTGGACGAGCTTCCCGCGGCGAATGCGCGTGCACCGGAGATCGGATAGAGCGGCCAGCCGCGGCCGCCCTTGGTGCGCGGGTCGAGCACGCGCTCGAAGCTGTGCACGACGTCGCCGGCGTGGAGCGCGCGTCCGTTGTGGAACGTGACGTGTGGCCTGAGGTGGAACGTGTAGGTACGGCCGTCCGGCGACACGTCCCAGCGCTCGGCGAGAGCGGGCGCGAGGTGCGCGTCGATGGTGAATTGGGTAAGGCCGTCGAAGAGATACGAGACGGCGCGCCCGGTCGGCACGTCGGTAGAGAGAGCGGGATCGAGCGAGCGCGGATCGTAGCGATCGCGCGAGTCGATGAAAGTTTTGCGTTGCGGAGTGGAGTCGGCGCCGCGGCAGGCGCTCACGAACGACAGCGGAACGACGGCGAGAACAACCGCGAGGGAGAAGTGAATCGTGCGCAGACGGCGCCTCGTTGACTTCGAGTGGGAAACGAGTGAACTTACCGGGCCTCAAGTAAAGCGTCAATCGTGAGTTACGTCCTGTGCGTCGACGATCACGAGGACATGCGCCTCATGGTGCGCGAGATCCTCGCTTCGGCGGGGCACGAAGTGCATCTCGCGCCCGATGGCGCTTCGGCGCTCGCGGCGATTCAAGCCCGCGAGCCTGAGATTCTGGTCCTCGATCTCGTGATGCCGGGCATGTCGGGGATCGAGGTGTGTCGCGCGGTGAAGTTGAATCCGTTCACAGCGCGGATTCCGGTGCTGATGCTCACGGCGCGCGGCGATGTCGAGCACAAGGTGGAAGCGTTCGAGGCGGGCGCCGACGATTATCTGGCGAAGCCGTTCGATCCGCGCGAGCTCCGCGCGCGGATCGTGGCGTTGTTGCGGTTGGTGCGGCGCGAGGGCGATCGCAACCCGACGAGCGGACTGCCGGGTGGTCAGGCGATCGAAGATGAGATCGCGCGGCGAGCGAAGCTGCGCGAGCGTTTTGCGATCTGCTACATCGATCTCGACAATTTCAAGCCGTTTGCAGACACGTTCGGCTTCACGATCGCGGACGTGGTGATCCGGGACATGGGTCACGCGATTCGCAACGCGGTGGATGTGGTGGGAAGCCGCGACGATTTCGTCGGACACATTGGCGGCGACGATTTCATCGTCGTCACGACGGAGCGGCACGCGGAGGCGATCGCGCGCGAGTGCGCGGTGCGATTCGTCGAGGTCGCCGGACGGGCGGTGGGTGAAGAAGCGCTCAGGCGCGGGCACTTCATGGGCATCGATCGCGAAGGGCGTGCGCGGGAGTTTCCGATCGCGCGGTTGTCGACGGCGATTCTCTACGTCGATCCGGAGCGATGGATTTCCGTGAGTCACATCGGTTCGCTGGCGGCGGAGATGAAGCGCCGAGCGAAACAGCGGGGACCGGGCACGATTCTCGTGCAAGCGGTGTAGTGAGAAGACATCGTCAGGGTGTGAGAGCGAACATGCGCGCATCGCGAGATGGCCGGCAGACCGTGCCGGTCCTTTCCCTCCATTCGATTGTGGTTACCGGGACGCCTCACGCCTGATGCGGCGGCTCGTACTCGCGCTCGCGCTCGTCGTGCTGGCGCGACCACTGACTGCGCAGGATCTCTCGTGTAGCGGTAGTGGCGGGCCGGGTGATCTCCAGATTCGCAGTCTATCGTTCGACGGGAACGACCACTTCTCCGACAGCCAACTGAGCAACGCGATCGTGACGACGCCATCGAGCTGGTGGCGTCGCGTGCTGCACATCCCGATCGGGGCGGCGCACTGTCTGGACACGCTGGAAGTGGCGCGCGACGCGCTCCGGCTGCGTCTCCTGTACCGCCAGCACGGCTACTACCACACGCAGGCGACGCCCGAGGTTTCGCCTAACGGACCAAGCGCGGTGGCCGTGCTGTTCAAGATCGCCGAGGGCCCGCCGGTGCTGATCGATTCGCTGACGGTGTCCGGGCTGGATTCGCTGCCCGAGCGATTGCGCGACCGGCTGACGCGCCCCTTGGACCGATTGCGAGGCGGCATTTACGACCGGGACACGCTGCGATCGGCGATCGACACCGCGGTGACCCGCCTGCTCAACAACGGCTACGCGCACGCGAGCGACCCGTTGCGCGACATCGAAGTCGACGAGGCAGCGAATCGCGCGAAAGTCAGGCTGACCTTCTTGCCGGGAAAGGTCGCGCACATCGGCCGCATCGACATCGTAGCCGAAGCGAACAAATCGGGACAGAAACCGGCGATCGACACGGAAACGGTGCACGATCTGCTGTCGATCAACTCGGGCGATCTGTACCGGCAGCGCGATCTCCTGCGATCGCAGCGCGACCTGTACTCGCTCGAGACGTACAACCACGTGGATGTCGAGCTGCTGCCCGACAGCTTGCAGCCTAACGACACGTCGCTCACGGTGCGCGTGTTCGTGGTGGAAGGACTGATGAAGTCCATGCGCCTGGGCGTGGGGTGGGCGTCGCTCGACTGCGCGCGCACGCAGGGTCGGTTGACCGATCGCAACTTTTTCGGCGGCGCGCAGTGGCTCGAGCTCAACGCGCGGCTGTCGCACATCGCGTTGTGTCCGTCGAGCGTGCGGCAGGACACGGCCTTCAGCAACCTCGTGAACTATTACGCCGGCGCAACGCTGCGGTTGCCGTCGCTCTTCGGGCCCAAGAACATCCCGTCGATCACGGTGTTCAGCGAGCGGACATCGGAGTTCCGCACGTACGTTCGCTACACGCCGATTGGTGTGTTGGGCCAGGTGACGCGCGATCTACAACCGCGCGACTTGCGCCCGGGCTTGCCGCTGACGCTCGGCTATCAGCTCGAGTATGGCCGCACGAAAGCCGACCCCGCGGTGTTCTGCCAGATCTTCAATCGCTGCAGTCTGGCGGACATCGCGCGTCTGCAGGAGAACAGCAGCTTGCAGGTGTTGAGTGCGACGCTGGTACGCGACCGCACGAACAACGCGCTCGATCCGTCGCGCGGGTCCATCCTGCAGTTGCTGCTCCGGAGCGGCACGACGAGTCTCGACACGGCGGGCGCGTCCCGCTTCACGCGCGCCGAGGGCGACGCGTCGTTCTATCGGAGCTTGGGCGGCAAGACGGTGTTGGCGGCGCGGTTGGAGCTGTCCGGCGTGTTTCGTGGATTCTCGACGAATCCGGCCACGGACTTCGTACCGCCCGAGGAGCGGTTGTACGCGGGCGGTCCGAACTCGGTGCGCGGCTACAGCCAGAACTTGTTAGGCCCACTGGTGTACATCGTGGACTCGACGAATGTGCGGGACTCGGTCGCGGCGGGCGGCCGGCACGTGTACACGGCGAGCGATTCCGCGCGGATTCTGCAATTCTCGCCGACGGGCGGCAACACGATGCTGGTGGGCAATCTCGAGCTCCGGACGCCGTCGCCGTTCTTGCGCGATCTGGTGCAGCTGGCCGGTTTCGTGGACGCCGGGCTGGTGTGGAACCGTCCGACGGACCACGTGAGCCTGAGCGACGTGCGCCTAACGCCCGGCATCGGGGTGCGCGTGAACTCGTTCGTCGGGCCGTTCCGCGTAGACGTGGCGTACAATCCTTATCCATCCTCGCTCGGCTCGGTGTACTTCGTGGATCGGACGAGCGATGCGCTGCGGTGCGTGAGCCCCAACAATCCGTTCGATCGCGGTGTGGTGGTGGCGGGCGTCGACTGCCCGTCGAGCTTTCGTCCGGTGAACACGGGCTCGTTTTTCAGCCGGCTGACTTTCAACTTCAGCATCGGCCAGGCGTTCTAACATGACGCGCCGCCGGCTGGTCGCGATCGTGAGCGCGGGCCTGCTGTTTCTGATCGGCTTGGCGGTGGTGGGGCTGCTGCTCGCGCTCACGCAGACGGACGTCGGGCGCCGGTGGGTGCGCGGCTACGTGCAGCAGACGCTCGTCGAGGCGCTGCGCGGCAAGGGCTCGATGTACATCGGCCGGTTAGGCGGGAATCTCTTGAGCGGGTTCACGATCGACTCGCTCGCGATTCGCGACAACGAAGATTCGTTGTTCGTCGCGTCGGGCCCCATCAAGCTGCACTACGATCTGCGCGATCTCGTGGACAAGCGCATCCGGTTGTCGTCGGTCGACCTGTCGCATCCGGTGATCAATCTCAGGCGCCACGCGGATCAGACGTGGAACTACCAGCACATCTTTCCGGGCTCGCCGCCGAGCACACCCGTCGTGCGCGGCGTGCCCCAGCCGCGGGAGCTGCGATTCGGCGATTACATCGTGATGTCGTCGGTGACGATTCACGACGGTACGGTGATCCTCACGCAGCGGTGGGATCCGCCCGACTCGCTGCACGGCGCGCGACGGGACAGCGCCATCCGCGTGGCGCTGCGCGACACGTCGCACGTCATTCGGCGAACGAGCGAAGGCGTGAAGCAGACGCGCCGGTTCACGCACCTCGATTTGTTCGCGCCCGCGGTGCGCATAGCGGATCCGGATAGCAGCGGACGCCTGGTGCAGGTGGACTCGCTTGGCGTCGACATCGATGATCCGCCGTTCCACCTGCGGCATGTGGCTGGTCCGGTGACGATTCGCGGCGACTCCGTGTGGCTCGCGCTGCGTCATTTCGATTTGCCGGGCAGCACGGGCGAGGCGAGCGGAAAGGTGTGGTGGGGCGGCGACATCCCCACGCGATACGATGTGCACGTGACGGGCGATTCGGTGTCGCTGGCGGATGTAGCGTGGGTGTATCCGACGCTGCCGCGCACGGGCGGCGGGCGCATGCGCCTAACGATTCACAACGAGCCCAATCTGCACGTGCTCGACTACGTGCTGAGCGACATGGACGTCCGCACCACGGGGTCGCGTCTCGAGGGGACAATGACGTTCGCGGTGGGCGGTCCGGTGCTCGCGGTGAAGGATCTCGCGGTGACGGTCGCGCCGTTGGACTTCGATCTGCTGCGGGCGTTCAACGGCGGAACGTTTCCCGTCGATTGGCAGGGGCGGTTCACGGGAAGCGTTCGGGCGCGCGGCGGGCCGCTCAACAGGTTCGCGGTGGACGACGCGCGGCTCACGTTCGCCGACAAGCACGTGCCGGGCGCGGTGACTGAGCTGGAGGCGGGCGGCGGCGCGCTCGACATCCTCAAGCCGTCGGCGGCCAAGTTCTTGGGGCTGCACGTGAACCTCGGGGCGCTGGACCTCAGGACGATTCACTTTCTGTTCCCCTCGTTCGCCAAGTTAGGCGGGACGATCAGCGGCACGGCGACGCTGGATTCGGTGTGGACCGACATCCGGTTCAGCAACGCGGATCTCACGCAGCGCGACGGGCCGGGCCCGCCGACGCACGTGACGGGGCAGGGTCGCGTGACGTACGGCACGACGACCGCGTTCGATGTGGACCTCGTTGCGTCGCCGCTCTCGTTCACGACGCTCGCGCGCTCGTATCCCGGTGTGAAGTTTCGGGGCGAGTACACGGGGCCGCTTGTCGCGCGCGGCACGACGGCGAACCTCGAGCTGCGGACGTCGCTCGCCGGGCCGGCGGGCACGTTAGGCGCGGACGGCGTGTTCAACCTCGAGCCGCCGACGTACGGGGCCAGGGCCACGTTCACGGCGCGCGGGCTCGACCTGCCGCTCTTGATGGCGGATTCGACGCTCCCGCCGGGCCAGCTCACGGGCACGATGGTCGCCGACCTGCACGGCGACTCGGTGCCGAACTTGGTGGGGACGGCGTCGGTGATGCTCGACTCGTCGCGGATCGACTCGATCGAGATCCGGCGATCGACGGCGGCGCTGACGTTCGGCGGTGGCCGGATGCGCGTGGACTCGATGGCCGTGGAGACGAATCTCCTGCACGCGACGGCCACCGGCGCGATCGGGCTCCGCCCGCAGACGCCGGATTCGCTGCACTACCTGGTCGATGTCGATTCGTTAGGCGCGCTCGCGCCAATGCTGGGCCTGTCGATCGAGACGACCGCGGGTGACGGGCAGCCGGACTCGGCGTCCGACTCGACCGGCACGCCGGATGAGTTGAGCGGGACGCTGCACGGTGACGGCATCCTCACGGGATCCATCGACACGATGGAGACGCGCGGCACCGTGACCGGCCAGAACCTCGCGTACGGCGACAACGTGGTGACCCGCGTGAGGGGCACGTACGCGTTTCGCGGGTTGCCGCACGCGCCCGCGGGCAGCATGTCGGGCGCGATGGACAGCGTGGTGATCGCGAAGATCCGGTTGGACAGCATTTTCGGATCGGTCGTGCTGGCGAATCGCTCGTCGGGCCGCATCGGACTCGTCGTGGTGGCCGATTCCGCGCGCGGCGCATATCGCGCCGGGGCGCAGGTGAGCTTCGCCCGCGATTCGGCGGCGACGCGCGTCACGATCGACACCGCCGGTGCGACGCTCAAGGATCACGCGTGGCACCTGGCGATGCCGACGCACATCGTCTCCGACAGCAGCGGTCTCGCGACCGACTCGGCGGTGATGCGCAGCACGAGCGGCGGGGTGTTCCGTGTGCGCGGGTTGGTACCGCAGCACGAGGCAATCGACGCGGAAATGTCGGGCGACAGCGTGACCCTGGCCGATGTGGGGACGCTGCTGCAGACCACTCGTCCGTTAGGCGGCACCACGACCTTCGATCTCCGGGTGTCCGGCACCCGGAGCGCTCCCGTGATGCACGGGACGGGCCGGTTCACGGATGCGCAAGTGGGCGACCTGCACCTGCCGCTGGCCGCCGCGTCGGCCGACTACGGGTCGCGCCGGTTAGGCGCGCGATTGGACGTGTTCAACAAGGATACCGTGCTGGTGACGGCGCGCGCGACGCTGCCGGTGGATCTCGCGTTCACGCGCGTGAACGAGCGTCTGCTCAACGATTCACTGGGCGGACAGATCCGCGCCGACAGCGTGGACCTGTCGCTGCTCAACGGCATCTCGCCGGAATTCACGAACGGCGCCGGTACCGCGTCCGCGCTGCTCGACATCGGCGGGACGTTCTCGCACCCGATGGTGACGGGCGACGCGCGGGTCGACAAGGGCTCGGTGTCGGTGCCGCGGATCGGCCTCAGGCTGAGCGACATGCGCGCGCGGGTGGCATTCACACCGGACAGCATCCGCATCGACACGTTCACGGCCGCGAGCGCCGGGATCGGGGGCAGCCGCTTGAGCGTCACGGGCGGATTCGCGGTGCCTAACTGGCGCGACCCGACGACCCTCGGCTTCGGCGTGACCGTGACGGCGCGCGATTTCCAGGCGGTGGACAAGCGCGGCTTCGCGCAGATGCAGGTGACGGGCGCGATGCAGCTCACGGGCACGTTCCAGCAGCCGGTGCTGCAAGGGGACATGACCGTCGACAAAGGCAACCTGTACATCTCGGACGTCTACCGGAAGCAGGTGGTGAACCTGAACGATCCCGAGGCGTACACCATCGTCGACACGAACCTCGTGCAGAACCGCAGCCTGCTCGAGACGAACCCGCTGCTCGACAGCCTCGTGACGCACCTGAGCATTCCGAGCTTCGCGGTCCGTGTGGGCGACGACGTGTGGATCCGGTCCGAGGAAGCGAACATCAAACTGTTAGGCAGCATGACACTGGGGAAGAGCGGCACGCAGCGCATCGAGAGCGGCGTGCTGCGGGTGAGCCGCGGCACCTATCGGTTGGACCTGGGCGTCGTGCAGCGCACATTCCAGGTGGATAGCGGATCCGTCACGTTCTACGGGGACCCGCACATTCCACCCGAGCTGGACATCTGGGCCACGTATACCGTTAGGCAGGCAAACCGGCAAATCGGCGACGACGTGAAGCTCGTCGCCCGGATTACCGGCACGCCGACCAACCCGCAGCTCAACCTGAGCAGCAATGCGCGCTTCGAGTTGTCCAACACGGAAATCCTGAGCTATCTCGTGTTCGGCCAGCCGTCGTTCTCCACGAATCCGGATCAGACGACGAACCCCGTGTTGCAGCAAGTTGCCGCCGCACTGCTGCCCAGCGTGGGCGCCGTGTTGGAACGCGCGCTGGCGGATCAGGTGGGATTTATCGACTACGTGCAGGTGCAAACCGGCAGCACGAGCGATCCGACCACGGGCGCGACGACGGGCTTCCTTTCCGGCACGCGCATCGGCGTGGGCAAGCAGTTGGGCAACAAAACATTCGTGACGGTGAACGCTGGTCTGTGCGGGCTGTCGGGGCAGCAGTCGGGGATTTCGTTCGGCCAATCGTTGGGCCTTACGGTGGAACAGCGTCTCGCCGACGGATACTCGTTGCAGGCGAGCATCGAGCCATCGTCGGCCGCGCTGCTCTGTCATCCGGGGCTCACGTCCATCGGCAGTCGTCCACCGCAATACGGGATCGATCTGTTTCGCGAGTGGAGCTTCTGAGCGGCGGACCATATCTCCTGATCGTGAATCCGGCCGCACGGCGTGCGGCACGCATCGTGTCAACGGCGCGTCGCGTGTTCGAATCGGCGGGCGCAGCGGTCGAAGAAGTCTGGACCGAACGTTCCGGCCACGCGGCAGAGATCGCCAGCGCGCGCGCGGCGGATGTCGGCGCCGTGGTTGTGTTGGGCGGCGACGGCACGCTCAAGGAAGTCGCCGGCGCGCTGGCGCATTCCGGACGTCCCGTGGGCATTCTGCCGGGAGGCACCGGCAACCTCGTCGCGCGTTCGTTAGGGATTCCAATGGAGGCGGATGGGGCCGCGCGTGTTGTCTTGGAGGGGGTGCCCGCCGCCACTGATCTCGGACGCGTGCGCGGACATGGGACGCCGCCGCACTGGTTTGCATTCTCGGTGAGCGTCGGCGTCGACGTCCGCATGCTGGCGCGAACGTGGTCTCGCGCCAAGCGGTGGTTTGGGCCCCTCGCTTACGCGACGACCGCGCTCGGCGAAATCGTGGACTTCACGACATTCCGGGCTCGTATCACGGTCGATGGCGAGCCGCTGGAGCGTGACGCAGCCGAGGTGATGATCGCCAATATCGGGAGCGTGCTGAACGACTTGCTCGTGCTCGGGCCAGGAATCCGTTCCAACGATGGCCGGCTCGATCTGTGTCTCTATTCGCCCGCTAACGCACGGCAGGCAATAGGCGTGTTGTGGCGAATGGCACGCCGGCGGTTCGACGCGCCGGACCGGCTGATGTTTCGCGCCGGACGGGCGTTCCGCGTGGACTGCGATCCTCCGCAATTGGTGCAGGCCGACGGTGAGCTCGTGGGCGCGACGCCGTTCGACGTCGAGATCGATGAGGGTGCTGTGATGTTCCTGGTCCCACGAGGACGTGATTGACCGCGTCATACCCGCGACCCACATTCGTCGGGGTCGTAGAGTCCCACGTCGCTCTCAGCTGACGGCCGTCGCATGACTAACGTTGCCGAAGGATTCGAGCCAGCGAGGCTATCCGGCACGGACGAGTCGCTGCTCCTCGCCGGTTTACCGCCCGACAAGGCCGAGGCGGTGCGCGAGCTGTTGCGAGAGCGGAGTTATCTGAGCGAGCAGTATCGCCGCGTGATCGAGACCGCGAGCGATGCCATCCTCATCACGGATCCCGAGCGGCGCATCGCGTTCGCGAACACGGCCGCTCACCAACTGTTCGGTCATCCGCGTGACCTGCTGATTGGCATGCGGGTGGCGGATACGCTGCCCCCGGAGATGCGCGAGTCGGTGTCCGCGTTCGAGACGGCAGCGTTGGGCGGAGCACCGCAGCGGTACGAAACGGTGGTGCTGAGAAGCACGGGCGAACGGCGGACGGTGTCGGTGAGCACGGCGCCGTTGCGCGAGGGCAGTCAGGTGACGGGGCTGGTCGCGTCGCTGCGCGATGTGACGGACGAGCGACGCGCGCGTGACGCGGTGGCGCGCTCGGAAGCGCGGTATCGCAATCTCGTCGAGACCGCCACCGACGCGATCTACACGATGGATGCCGACGGCTGCTTTATGTCGGTGAATCACGCGACGTGCGAGATCGTGGGCTACTCGCGCGAGGAATTGCTCGGCCGTCGCGCGCGGTGGCTGTTGGACCCGGATGAATTCGCGGACGTGGATCGTCACTTCCGGTATGCGTTGGACGGACGCGCACGCCGCTACGAGTGCCACCTCTATCGGAAGGATGGCGAACGCCGGCTGCTCTCGGTGACCAACACGCCGATCTTCCAGGGCACGACCGTGGTCGGCGTGCTCGGCATCGCGCGCGACATCACCGCGGATCGCGAGCGCGAAGAGGCGCTGCTGCGATCGGAGGCGCGGTACGAGCATCTCGTGGAAACCGCACCCGATGCGATCTTCACGCTCGACGTCGACGGACGCTTCACGTCGGTGAACCGCAGCTTCGAGCGCACCATCGGCCGTCCGCGCGCCGATTTGTTAGGCGTGCGGTTCAGCACGATTCTCGACGGGAAGCAAACCGAGTGGGCCGAGGCGCTCTTTCAGGCGACGCTCGCCGGGCGGCGCCAACGCTCGGAGCTCCGCTATCGGGACGTGGACAACAGCGTGCGCACGGGGTCCATCATCACCGCGCCGGTGCTCGAGGACGGGCGTATTGCCGGCATGCTCGGCCTGGTGCGCGACGTGACCGAAGAGAAGCTGTTGTCGGCGCAACTGCTGCAACGGGAAAAGCTGGCCGCGGTTGGCCAACTGGTGAGCGGCGTGGCGCACGAGCTCAACAATCCGTTAGCCGGCATCATGGCATTCGCGCAACTGCTCGAGAACTCGGCAGACGTGACGGCCGATGAGCGCGATGCGGTCGAGACGATTCACAAGGAAGCGAAGCGGGCGGCGAAGATCGTGTCGAACCTGCTGCTGTTCGCACGGCAGCGCGATCCCGAGCGTACGAGTACGGATCTCAACCGCGTGATGCTGGACACGCTCGAGCTCCGGCGCTACGTGCTGCGTACGCAGCAGGTGGAGGTGGTGACCGACCTGGATGCGCATCTGCCGGAGGTCTGGGCAGACGCGTTCCAGCTGCAGCAGGTGGTGCTGAATCTGTTGACTAACGCAGAGCATGCGTTGCGCGGTGTGGACGGCGACCGTCGCATCACGCTGGCAACGCGCCGGGTGGAGAATCGCGTGATCGCCAGCGTGACCGACACCGGCCCCGGCATTCCGCACGAAGCGCTGGATCACGTCTTCAACCCGTTCTTCACCACCAAGGCGGTGGGGGAAGGCACCGGGTTAGGCCTGTCGATCTCGGATGGCATCGTGCGGCAGCACGGCGGACAGATCACCGTGCGAAGCACGCCCGGAAACGGCGCGACGTTTTCGATCGAGCTGCCGATGACGACGCCGCCTCCGTCGCGCGGCGGCACCGCGAATGCGCAGGAAGAGCTGCTGCGCGCCGCGCCGCGCACGTTGCTCATCGTGGATGATGAACCGTCGATCCGTCGCGCGCTGACGCGGTACCTCGAGCGCGAAGGACACACGGTGGACGCGGTCGCGACCGGCGCCGAAGGTCTGCAGCTCATGCGCGAGCGCCGCTACGACGGAATCCTGCTCGATCTGCGGATGCCCGAGCAGTCGGGCGACGCCGTGTACGCGGCGCTGGTCGAGAGCGATCCGGATCACGCCGAACGCGTGGTGTTCGCGACGGGCGACGTGGAAAGCGATGCAGCTCGAGAGTTTCTACGAATGGCGAAGCGGCCGTACGTGAGCAAGCCGTTTGTGCTGCCCACGGTGGCGCATCTGCTGTGCAGTGTGGGGACGCGCTGATGGCGACGATCCTCATCATCGATGATGATCCCGGCGTGTCGGCGGTGCTCGGCGCGTTCTTCGAGCGGCGGTCGCATCACGTGGTGCGCGCGGGCGGCTGCGAGGAGGGCGTCGAGACATTTCTGCGCGTCAGGCCCGATCTGGTGCTGCTCGATTTGCGTTTGCCCGATGGCACGGGCTTCGATGTGCTCACGCGTCTGGCGGGGGAAGAGGCCGTGATCATCATGATCACGGGTCACGCCGATGTCCCGTTAGCCGTGCAGGCCATGCAGGCGGGGGCGGAGCATTTCCTGCAGAAGCCGGTGGACCCGGCGCACCTCGAGGCGGCCGTGGACCGCGCGCTCGAGAAGGCGCGGCTCAGGCAATTGGCGCAGCTGGCGCGCGAGCGCCGCGGCGGCGGCCGCGTGAGCGCCCTGTTAGGCACGTCGCCGGCGATGCGCGAGCTGGCGCATCAGGTGGAGCTGCTCGCCGCGACCGATCGCACCACCGTGCTGCTCGTCGGCGAAACGGGCACGGGCAAGGGCCGCCTGGCCGAGATGATTCACGCGACGAGTCCGCGCGCCGAGGCGCCGTTTCTCGACGTGAGCTGCGTGGGGATGCCGCCGGATGCGCTCGAGGAGGAGCTCTTCGGGAGCGAGGTCGAGGATCGTCCGCGACGCAGGCGCGCGGCGCTGGTCGAGATCGCGGAACGCGGCACGTTGTTTCTCGACGAAGTGGTGGGACTCGATCCCGTGTTGCAGCCGCGCTTGCTCAAGCTGCTCGAAGCGCGCACGTATCGCCGTGCCGGCGGCGTGCGCGAGACGAACGCCGACGTGCGCGTCATCGCATCCACGTGTCGCGACCTCGTCGAAGAAGTGAATGCGGGGCGGTTGCGTGAAGAGCTGTACTACCGATTGAGCGTGATGCCGGTGCACTTGCCGCCGCTCCGCGCGCGGGCGCGCGAGGATCTCGTGGACCTGATCGAGCGCCTCATGCACGAGCTGCAGATCCAGGTGCGGTCGGCGCCGTCCGAAATCGCGGATGGCGCGTGGGAGGTGTTGCTCCGGTATCCGTGGCCCGGCAATCTGCGAGAGCTGCGCAATGTGCTCGAGCGCGCATTGATCGTGGCGCGCGGCTCGCGTCGCGTCGGGGCGGAGCATCTGCCGTCCGAAGTCCGACGCGCGAGTGGCGCCGGTCTCTCGCGGCACGTACCGCGGTCGCTGGACGAGGTGCAGCGTGCGCACATCGAGCGCACCCTGCGGGCGCACAATGGCAACCGCACGCGCGCGGCGCGGGAGTTGGGGATCTCGCGCGCCACGCTCATCAACAAGATCAAGCAGTACAACCTGGGCGACATGGTGATGGCAACCGAGCCGCGCGTTGCGGGCGGGGCGACGTAGACTCGGGACGCCGGCGGTGTGCCGCGCGTCTTCACCACGGCGACTCTTCTCTTACATTCGTTATCATGTCCGATACATCTCCAACGCCGACGCCCCAGGAACACGACGGCATGCTGTGCCGCGCGTGCGGCCGCGAGGAACGCGCATCGGAAGGCTATCCGTGCGCCGACTGCGGCACGTTCATCTGTCTGGTGTGCAGCTTTCGCGGCGTACTGCGATGTCGCGACTGCGAGGCGAAGCACGCGGCTCAAGCCCGGAGCAGTGCCACGTGACCGACGTGGTGGTGGTGCGGCGGCGTGTCGTGTTAGGCGAGCGCGCGTTCTCGGTGTTGGGCGACACGGCATTCGACCGTCGCACCGGCGAGTGGAGCGCGCGCCTGTTGTTCGTGCCGCTCGACCGGTCACTGCCGCGAACGGTTGCATCCAAGCCCATCAAGCGCGGGACGCGGCGGGATGACGTGGTGCGCAGTCTGAGCGA
>DATEKK010000046.1:0-6835 GCA_035277485.1 Gemmatimonadaceae bacterium | reverse complement strand
TAGTCCCAGCGCCGGCGAATCATGTACGGCTCGTTGCCGAACCCGTGGCGCCGGTTAGGCAACGCGATCAAGTCGAAGTCCTTGTTGTGCTTGATCAGCTCGTTCACCAGCAGCAGCGAGTTGTACGGCGGCACGTTGTTGTCGGTGGTGCCGTACGCGATCAGCAGCTTCCCCTTGAGGTTCGCCGCCATGTTCTCGTTGGCCTGGTCGTCGTAGTTGGTCGTGCCGTCCGCCTTACGCACGAGCAGACCGGCCCACTTCTCGCCCCAATCGTCCTCGTACTCGCGGTTGTCGTGGTTGCCCGCCTCCGACACACCCACCTTGAAGAAGTCCGGATAGCGCAGCATCGCGTCGGCCGTCGCGTATCCGCCGCCCGAGTGCCCGTAGATGCCGGCGCGATCGAGATCGATCCACGAGTAGCGTTGGGCGAGCTGCTTCATCGCCGCGATCTGATCCGGCAGGCCGTTGTCGCCCATGTTGCCGTAGTACGCGGCGTGGAACGCGTGCGAGCGCATCGGCGTGCCCATCGCGTCGATCTCGACGACCACAAAGCCTAACTCCGCCAACGACTGCGCGTCGCCCCGCGAGGCCGAGAAAAATCGGGAGCCGACGCTGCCCACCTGTGGTCCCGGATAGATGTGATTGATGATCGGATACTTCTTGGTCGAGTCGAAGTCCGTTGGGCGGAAGAGCAGACCGTAGAGATCCGTCTGCCCATCGCGCGCTTTCACGGTGATCGGGATCGGCGGCTTCCACCCCGCGGCGACGAGACGCGAGATGTCGGCTTTCTCGAGCGGCATCACCGTACGGCCGTCGGCATCGCGTAGCACGGTGACGGGCGGCACATCCGGACGCGACCAGCTATCCACGAAGAACCGTCCGTCGGGCGACAGCGACACTTCGTGGTCCGCGTTCTCCGGCGTCAGGAGCTGCAAATGCGTCCCGTCCATCCGCACGCGGTAGAGATGAATGAAGTACGGATTCACGCCCGGCTCGCGTCCGGCGCTGGTGAAATAGATCGTCTTGTTTTTCTGGTCCACGCGCAGCACCTGCAGCACGTTGCCCGGACCCGTCGTGATCTGTTTGACTAACGCACCGGACGCGAGGTCGTACAGGTAGAGGTTGCCCCAGTTGTCGCGCTCCGAGTACCAGAGCACCTGCTTGAGCGTGTCGAGCACCCGCCAATTCTCGGCGTTATATCCGGATTCGTAGAAGGTGGGCACCGACTCCTGCAGCACATCACGCACCGCCCCCGTGGTGGCACTGGCCACGCGCAGCGTCTCGTGCTTGTGGTCTCGCGATGTGGACACGAATGCGAGCGCAGACCCGTCGGCGCTCCATTCGACGTCGGCGAACTGGCGTCCACACAGAATGTGGTCGCACGTCGTCGACCGATGCTGGTCCGGCGCCATCTGCAGCCTGATCACGCGCGGGCCGTTGAGGTCGATGATCACACGCTGAATCGTCGTGACGATGCTGTCACCGGGGAGCGGGTACTTCCATTGCTCGAGCACCGGATGCCCAACGCGCGTCTCGACCAGATACATCTCGCCGACGCCGCGCTGATCCTGTTGGAACGTCGCGATCTTTTTCGAGTCGTTCGACCACGCGAGTACTGGCCGGTCGCTTTTCGTCCAACCGGCGTTGTCGGTCGCGTAGCCGAAATCTTTCACGCCGTCGGTGGTGAGCTGGCGGTCCGTACCGGTTGCGAGATCGCGCACCCACAGATTGTCGTTGCGGATGAACGCCGCGAGCTTGCCGTCCGGCGAGACCACGCTGTTAGGCACATCGGCACCCGCTTGCTGAGGCGTGCACCGATTGCCGGCCACGTCGCACGTGAAGGTGCGATGCGTATCGTCGGTCTCGAACGTGATGGACCGGCCGTCGGCCGATGGTTCGAAGCGCATGAACGGCAAGTGCCACGCGTCGTACGGGCGGCCCGCGGCGGCAGAGAGCGCGGCGGCGACACGGTCCTGGTCGAAGGCGCGGGCGCGAGTGTGACGCGCCGCGTCGACCATCACGAATTCGTAGCCTTGCGGCGTCGAATTCCGGTACCAGAACTTGTCGCCCGCAAGCCATGTGGCGCGCACCGTCGCGCCAGACACGAGAGGTGCCGTGTTCCACGCCAGGAATTTCTCGGCGCGAGCGTAGTCCTGGCTGGTGACGGCTGCTGCCGGTGTGGACTGCGGTGCGGTTTGTTGGGCGAGAGCGGACGGTGCGAAGAAAATGAGTGAGGCGAGCAGGAGGCGTGCGCACGGACGCATCAGAAGTCCTCGGCAGATCGAGGTGAAAGGGACCGGTTTCAAGTGATACGCTCGAGCCGGCGACGCCCCCAATACGTCGAGGAGCCGTTGGGCGATGAGCGGGCTTGGCGGGGCGAATGCACCTCCGCGATTACCGCCGGCAATGTGACGTATGGCCTTGCTGGATATGGAGCACATGGTCATGATGATTGGCGGCGCAGCATGGGAATAGTCCCGGTCGCCGTTGGCCAGCTGGCTGGAGTGGTGAAGCAAGTGGGAAGGGGGTCGCGCAGGGCATCGGTATCCGTGTGGCGCGTTCGCACCCCGGTGTAGCAGGAGCGCGAGTCGCCTCTCGATTCACGGGACGCGTTGTTGCGCTTCGTGACAGATGTCACCAAGTGGGAGCTCGTACGGCCCAGGCTGGCGCGCTGCGCGGTAGAATGGCACTGGCACGTTCGGTGCTCGAAACCCGGTCGGGTTCGACACCGAACCCGAGTTTCTAGTGCCGAAGTGGGCCTCGGACCGCGACGAAGCGGCGGTTGCTCGCCGAATGGCGAGGCAAGTAGACCGGGGCTCGGTATCCGCCTGCTGGGGACTGCATGCTTCCGGTTGCGAACCCGAAGGTCATTTACAAGGCGTTACTCGACGGCGAAGCCGTGCTCTTCTCGACCGAGGAAGAGGTGTACTTCGGTTTGAACGAGGTGGGAGCGCGAGTATGGGAGCTGCTTCCTCCTGCCACCAATTCGTTGGACGAGCTCTGCGCGGCGCTGTCCGTGCAGTATCCGGATGCCGATCCGGCCATGATTCGAGCCGATGTGATGGAGCTCATAGCCGAGCTCTCGAACCATCGACTAGTCATTCCGCACGGAAGCGAGCGGACGGATGAGCAGAGTGACGAGACTCCTTCACAAACTGGCCACACTGAGTCCGCGCGAGTGGGTTGACCTCCTGCAGGCGCAGGCGGCGCTCCTCGCAGCGCAGGTGTTGGTTTGGACGCGGCCGACGGGACGCCTCGTGAGCCACGCCGGCTTGGCCGATGCCGTCATCGCGGCGAACGCCAATGTCGAGCCCGCTGTGATGGACCGGGCTCAGCAATTGGGGTTGGCGGTGAGCCGCGCCGGCGACTACGGAGTCTTTCGTCCTTTGTGTCTGGTCCGAGCCGTCGCTCTCCACAGAATGCTCGAGGGACACCGCATTCGCGGCAGCCGCATTCGCATTGGGGTCCGCATGCGCCGCGGGCGCTTTGGCGCGCACGCCTGGGTCGAGTACGCGGGACGCGTGATCGGCGACGACGCTGATCACGTGGGATCCTTCGCCGAGCTGGCGGACGTGCACTTGGTCGACGCGCCATGACCGCCATACTCGGCGTGTTCTCTTCCGGTGACGGCAGGCGGCCGCCCTCGGAGACGGTTGGGCGGCGCATGCTCGAAGCGATGCGCGCGCGTGGCATCGACGTGAGCGAGATCCGCTCGTTCGATGGCGCAATGGTGGCGGCATCGCGGCACGTCTGGGAATGCGCGCCCGATCTCGCCGGCGACACGCTGGTCGCCGAGTGGGATGGTCTGGTGGTGGCGGCGGACGCGTCGCTCTACTATCGCGCGGACCTGCGGTCTGCGTTAGGCAGACGCGGCGTCGTGCCGCACGGCGATGACACGGCGCACTTGATCGCCGCGGCGTATCGCGCGTGGGGCGACGACTGCGCCGAGCGCCTCGAGGGCGACTTCGCGTTCATCGTGTGGAATCGGACAACGGGCCGCGTGTGCGCGTCGCGCGACTTCGCCGGGAAGCGCACGCTCGCGTACGCGCAGTTAGGCGGGACGCTCGTCATCGCATCGACGGTCGCCGGTGTGCTGGCGCATCCCGAGTGTCCCGCCGAGCTCAATCTCGCGGCGATTGCGGCCACGGCGAGCGGCATGTTCGCCGCGGGACACGAGACGGCGTACACGGCCGTCCAGACCGTGCCGGCTGGGTGGACGCTCGTGCGTCGCGCCGAGCAGCGAGCCGAGCTCTTCCGGCATTGGATTCCGCCGGTGGCGAATGATCGCGGCCGTAGCGGCAGCTCGTTCGTGGACGGTGCGCTGCAGTTGCGCGAGCTCTTGGAGCGCGCCACGGCCGAGCGGATACCGGCGCAGGGAAACACGGCGGTCTGGCTGAGCGGTGGTTGGGATTCGTCCGCGGTGTTTGGTGTCGCGAAGCAGGTTGTGCAGGAGCGCGGTGACAAGCGGTTGGTGCTGCCGGTTTCGATGAGCTATCCGGTTGGCGATCCCGGTCGCGAAGACGAGTTCATACAGAGCACCGCCGATCGCTGGGGCGTAGATGTACAGTGGGTGCGCATCGCCGACGTGCCGTTTTTCGAGCGGCCGGCGCAGCGCGCGGCGCGTCGCGATGAGCCGTTCGCGCATGCGTTCGAGATGTGGCATCGCGCGCTGGCGCGGGGCACGCGCGCCGTGGGAGCGAGAGTCGCGCTCGATGGAATGGGTGGCGATCAGCTCTTCCAGGTGTCCGAAGTGTATTTCGCGGATTTGCTTCGCACGGGACACTGGATCGAGCTCGCGCGCGATTGGCGTGCGAAGGGCGGGGGATTCGGGATGCGCGATGCACGCGAGTTCGTGCGCACGGCGATCGATCCGTTGATCGGCGAGCGCACGCGTCGCGCGATCACGGTGTTGCGTCGCGGGCGTCGCCCAACGGGCTACCTCGAGCGTCGTCCGCCGTCCTGGATTCGTCGCGCGTTCGCGAACGAGCATCATCTCGAGGAGCGCGAGCGTGCATTCGCGCCACAGCGGGGACGCGTCAGTTGCGCCGCATTCGAAACAGAATGGTATCTGACGCATGCGTACTTCCCCCGAGTGTTCGGAACCATCGGAGGGTTCGCGCTCGAGGAAGGTGTGGATATGCGCTCGCCGCTGTACGATCGCCGAGTAATCGAGTTCGCGGCGTCGCGTCCGAGGTGGGAGCGATCGAGCGGGCGAGAGACGAAGTTGCTGTTGCGGCGCGCCGTGCGGGGGCTGCTCCCGGATGGTGTGTTAGCACCGCGCGCGGCGCGCACGGGTGTGACATCCGGTTATTTCGACGACTCGATGCGGAAGCAGTTCCCGGACCTGTGCAACGGCCTCATGCAAGACTCGGTTTTGAGAGAGGTTGGAATAATCGATGCAGAGGAATTTCGGCGTTGGTCCGACTATTACGTGCGACACGGTGGGGCGCAGCTGGGTGTAACGTTGTATTTCACGTTGCAAGCGGAGTTGTGGCTGCGTTCGCGCGTGCGCCCGGTTGATGCATTGGTTGGTGAGTTGGACACCGCGCGCGAGGCAGTCGTGCGGCGTTAGATTCGATCGGTATCGTGCAGTATGCTCGACGGCCACGGGGGCCGTACTTCCGCCGGGCAAGCGGCCCGGCCGCACGACACAGGGAGGCGTCGCGTGTATCAGAAACCGAAAGTGGAGCGCTTCGGGACGTTCCGGGAGCTCACGCAGATCGGTCTGCAGGGTTCCTCAGATGGCTTCACCATCTGTGGTATCGGCGGAACCGGCAACAACTTCTGCGGTACCCCGGACAACCCGTGTCCTAGGACGGGTTCCTAACGCTCCATCCGGGGAGGTCGTCGATCGACTGGCGGCCTCCCTGGTTCCCCCGCCTTCGTATGCCCGACTACTCGATCTTCGGCGGGTGTCTGCGCTCCGAGATCGTTTTTCCCGAGCTTCGTGAGTCGTCGGACGTCGCGCCTAACTGGACATTTGCCGCGCGCTCGAGCGCGTCGCCCATCGACGCCGCCGAATCGTTAGGCGAGCTCGAGGTAGCGCCCGCGTGTCGCGTGCGCATGTCGCGCCACGCGCACGGCTACCGGTTGGAGTACGACGACACCGGCATCTACGACGTGTCGGCCGACGGACGCACCATCGTGTGGACGAGCGGGCCGAATCCGGCCCAGACCGCCGTGCGCGCCGACGTCACCGGCCGCGTGCTCGCGACCGCATTGCACGCGGCCGGACTGCTCTGTCTGCACGGCAGCGCGGTGGCGCTGGACGGCGGCACCGTCGCGTTCCTCGCACCCAAGTTCCACGGCAAGTCGACGCTCGCGCTCGCGTTGGCACGCGCCGGCGGACGACTGGTGACGGACGACGTGCTCCCGGTCGAGTTAGGCGCAGAGCCCACCGCCGTTCCCGGCGTGCATCAGGTCAAGCTCTGGGATGACACCGCGGCGCTGTTCGGCGTGTCGCGCGACGGGGTGGAGGCCGGCGAGAAGCATCTCGTCCACGATTTCTCGGACACGGCCCTCATGACGGACCGGTCGCCGCTCGCCGCGTGCTACCTGCTGGCGCCCGTGACGGGCGGCGAGACGCCGGATGCGCCGGCCGTGCGCACGAAGCTCGGCGACATCGCGTCGGCGCTCGCACTGGTGCGACAGGCGACGTTGGGCGCTCTGTTAGGCGGGAGCGAGGCCGGCGTCGTGTTCGACCGCGCCGTGTCGCTCGCCAAAGCCGTTCCGGTGTACCGGCTCGACATCGTGCCGGGTCTCGAGCGCGTCCCCGACATCGTTTCACAACTCCTCGCGTGGCACGGCGCACGCACGCCCATGGCGGCGGCGTGAC
>DATEKK010000045.1:0-18737 GCA_035277485.1 Gemmatimonadaceae bacterium | reverse complement strand
TCGATGAACTCCGCCATCGTCCGCGCCGCCACGGGCGGTTGCGTTGTCGCGGCCACGTCAGTTGATCATGGTGATGGAGCCCTTTGCTTGCAGCATCGCGTCGGCGCTGATCTGCGTCATCAATCCCTTCACTTCTGTTTGGATCTGCCCCTCGATCTTGATCATCATGCCCTGGATCGTGACGCCCATCTGATCGACCTTGATGCTGCTCTGTCCGACCTTGAGCTCGATCGACTGCATCGCATCGAAGCTGATCGCGCCCGCATCGCATTTGGTCGACTGATCACCCGTATGGATCGCGATCTTCATGTCGCCGACATCTATCTCCAGCGAATGATCGCCGTTTTGCAGATGCGTCTTGTGGGCGCCGTTCGTCAGGCTCGTCTTCCGATCGCCGTCATCGAGCACGGTGAGCATGGTGCCCTGCTGCAAGTACAGCTGGTAGTCCCCCTTCTCGAGGTTGTGCCTGAAATTGCCTTCCTTGATCACCGAACTCTCGTCGCCCTTCTTGATCGTTTTGCTGTCGTTGCGTTCGATATTCGTGGTGCGATCCTGGCCGATCGTGCGCACCTCATCGGCCTCCACCTGTGTCGTCAGCGTCTTCTCGGCGTGAATGAGGATTTCTTCTGATCCCTTCTTGTCCTCGAACCGCAACTCGTTGTAGTTGTCGGTGCCGCCGCCCTTCGAGCTGCGGCTCTTGATGCCGGTCTGCGTCTGGTTCGCGGGCAGCGCGTACGGCGGCATCATCTCGGCGTTATACAATGAACCGACGATTATCGGGCGATCCGGATCGCCCGACTCGAACGCCACGAGTACTTCCTGTCCGATGCGCGGCCACGCGACGAAGCCCCAGTTCTTGCCGGCCCATGGTTGGGCGACGCGCACCCAGCACGAGCTCTGCTCGTTTTTCTTGCCCTGGCGGTCCCAGAAGAACTGCACCTTCACGCGGCCGTACTTGTCGACCCAGATCTCCTCGCCGCTCGAGCCGACTACCAGCGCGGACTGCAGCCCGTACGCCATAGGGCGCGGCGTCACCCGCTCTGGGCGGAACGGCGCCGAGAACGGGATGCACGTGAACGTGTTCCAGTAATGCGGACCCGGACCCTCACTCGCGCTCAAGTAACTTCCGTTAGACGCCGAATGGGAGACGACCGTGAGGACATACTGGCCGTTGTTGGCCGACCGCGGATGCTCCTTGAGGTCGAACCGATACCCACTGGTGAACGCGCGGCACGAACCCGAGCCCGAGGCCACCACGGTGCGCGCTTCCTGGTCCTGCATGCGCACGCGCACCAAGGTGTCGCCGTCGCTCTTCTTGCCGTAGGCGCCCGGGAAGTCGTACACCTCGTACTTGTCGTTGTCGCCCAGCTTCACGGTGGTCGGCTCGCTCACCGTTAGGCTCGTGCTGGGCGTTTCCATGTTGTAGTCGGTGAGCGTGTACTTTCCGGTCCGGAACTCGTGCGTAAGCTCCCACGAGGAAACCGTGTCCTCGTCGCTCGACCCGCTGGTCGTCGCGTGGAACCGAATGCTGTCCTGGCCGGGGCACGTCTGATGCGCGCTCGAGCTGTCGGCGAGGACGAGCGTGTGCTTCGACTTGCTGTGTGTGAAGAAATAGAAAATTCCATATTCCTCCATCAGCCGCGACACGAACGCAAAATCCGTTTCGCGATACTGCACGCAGTACTCGAGCGGTTGATACGTTCCAGTGGTGCTGAGCTTGTAATCGATGCCGGCTTCCTTGAGCACCGCTTCGATGACGTCGGTCACCGATTTCTGCTGGAAGATGCGGATATCGGCACGCCGCGTGAGCAGCGCGAGCCCGGGGACGATCTGCGCACGGTACCAGACGAACGTCGAGTCCGACCCCGTTTGGGCGAGCGTGCTCATCACGCCGTTGATGTAGCGCGCGGAGCCGCCGGTTGCATCGGCGATCGAGACGGTGACCGACTGGCCGATCAGCTGTTTGGGGTCGACGTCCGTATCCGGCGTCGCCATGAGCGACAGGTCGAAGCGGAAGGGCATCGAAATGCCCTCGCTACCGCTCAAACCCGCCAGCAGCAGCTTGTCCTCGCCTAACGGCGTGGTCACCGCGAGCAGGCGATCCGCTTGCGTGTAGTCGGGCACGACTCAGCGCCTCCCGCCGGGCGCGAGCCCGGCCTGGATGAAATCGCGCGTGCGGCATCGCGCGGCGCCACACCGCTGCGTGCGCGTCACGCGACGGCCATCGGTTCCGCGGCCGCCGCGCGCGCTGCGCCGGCGATCTGATAATCGAACGCGCCGTCGGGACGGACACCCACGCGGATGCCGGTCATCCGATCACCCGCCGCCAAGCGCTCGAGCAGCTCGCGGGAAATCTCGGGCAAGAGCGTGTTCGTGAGGATGTTGTCCACGTTGCGCGCGCCGCTCTCGACCTCCGTGCAGCGTTCGGCCACCGTGTCCACCAGCGCATCGTCGAAGGTGAGCGTCACGCGGTGCGTTTCCGTTAGGCGACGCTGGATCTTGCCCAGCTTGAGCCGGATGATGCGCTTGAGGTTCTCGTCGCGGATCGGGAAGTACGGGATGATCACCATGCGGCCCAGAAACGCGGGCTTGAACACCTTGTCCAGCTCGGGCTTGAGCGCTTTCACCAGGCCTTCGTCGCTCGGCGCGGTCTCCGGATCGGCGCACAACTTCATGATCGTGTCCGTCCCCGCGTTGGTCGTGAGGATGATGATCGTGTTGCGGAAATCGATCTGGCGGCCTTCGCCGTCTTCCATCTGCCCCTTGTCGAACACCTGAAAGAACAGCTCGAGCACGTCCGGGTGCGCCTTCTCGACTTCGTCGAGCAGCACCACCGAGTACGGACGGCGCCGGACGGCTTCCGTTAGGACGCCGCCCTCGCCGTAGCCCACGTAGCCCGGGGGCGAGCCCTTGAGCGTGGACACGGTGTGCGCTTCCTGGAACTCCGACATGTTGATGGTGATCAGGTTCCGCTCGCCGCCATAGAGCAGATCGGAGAGCGCGAGCGCCGTTTCCGTTTTGCCGACACCGCTCGGCCCCACGAGCATGAACACGCCCTTCGGCTTGTTCGGATCCTCGATGCCGGCGCGCGACGTCCGGATGCGCCGGCTGATGAGCTCGAGCGCGTGGGATTGGCCGATCAACCGCTTGCCCAGATGGTTCTCGAGCTCGAGCACCGTGGCCGTTTCGTCTCGCTGCATCTTGCCCACGGGAATCCCGGTCCAGCCCGAGATGACCTCGCCCACGATGCCGGCATCCACGCACACGCGCACCAGCGGCGTCTCGCCCTGGAGCGTGGTTAGGCGGTCCTGCAGCGCGCCCATCTCGTCGCGCTGACTCGACGTGCCGTCGCCATTTTTCCCGGCTCCGGCCTCGAGCGTCTCGCGGAGCTCGCGGATCTTGGTGACCAGCTCGCGCTCCTCGTTCCACCGCGTGGTGAGCGCGGCCAGATTCGCCTCCGTTTCGACGCGCTCGGCGGCGATCTTGCCGAGGCGTTCGTTGTGGTCGGCGCCGACGGCCGCTTCGCGCGACAACACGCGCTCCTGTACCGCGAGGTCGTCGAGACGCCGTTGGGCATCTTCGATGGCCGGCGGCGTGGCGTTCTGGCCTAACGCAAGCCGCGCGCACGCCGTGTCGAGCACGCTCACCGCTTTGTCGGGCAGCTGGCGGTCGGCCAGGAACCGGTGCGACAGGCGCACCGCCGCGTCCACGCCATCGTCCAGGATGCGCACTTTGTGATGCAGCTCGAGCGACGGCACGACGCCGCGCATCATGAGCAGGCACTGCTCTTCGCTCGGCTCCTCTACTTTCACCAACTGGAAGCGCCGCGCGAGCGCCGGGTCCTTCTCGAAGTACTTCTTGTACTCCGACCACGTGGTGGCCGCGAGCGTGCGCAGCTCGCCGCGCGCGAGCGCAGGCTTGAGCAAGTTGGCCGCGTCGCCCTGCCCCGCCGTGCCGCCGGCGCCGATCATCGTGTGCGCCTCGTCGATGAACAGGATGATCGGCGTGGGCGACTGCTTCACCTCTTCGATCAATCCCTTGAGGCGATTCTCGAACTCGCCCTTCACGCCCGCGCCCGCTTGCAGGAGCGCGAGGTCGAGTGTGCGCAGCGTGACGTTCTTGAGCGCGGGCGGCACGTCGCTCTGGGCGATGCGGCGCGCGAATCCTTCCACCACGGCTGTCTTGCCCACGCCGGCCTCGCCGACCAGAATCGGGTTGTTCTGGCGCCGCCGGGTGAGGATGTCCACCACCTGCCTCACCTCGAAGTCGCGGCCCAGGACGGGATCGATTTTGCCATCGCGCGCTTTCTGCGTGAGGTCGACCGTGTATTGGTCCAAGTTAGGCGTGCGGCCGCCGCCCGCGCGCGGCGCGCCCTCTCCGGATTCGGGCGCCGCACCCGCACTGCCCATCTCCTCGGACGACGACGCGACGATCGCGGCCAGGTCCTTCCTCAGCGCTTCCGACGGAATCTTCGCGAATTCCTTACTCGCATCGCCCACCATGCGCGCGAGCTCGGGATCCGAAGCGAGCGCCAGAATCGTGTGACCGCTCCGCACCTTCTGCGCGCCGAAATCAACCGAGCCGATCGTCCACGCCTCGGTGAACATCTCGACCAGCTTGGGGCTCAACGCGGGCGTACGCGCATTGCCGGTCTTGAGGCGGTCCAGGCTGCGCGTGAGCTCGCCCGCAAAGCGCGAGCGGTCGATGCCATAGTGCTTGAGGATGAACGTCAGGTCGCTGTCCGGGACATCGAGCAGTTTCATGAGGTAGTGCTCGACTTCCACGTCGTAGTGGGTGCGCGAGAGGCACAGGCCGGCAGCCGACTCGAGCGCATTGCGCGTCACCGGATTCAGCTTGCCGATGAGATGCTTCAGGTTGACGGTCATGAGACGCTGGTCCGGGCGTTAGAGAGTGAGAACGGTTTCGTCGGGATCGTGGTCGAGCGGCGCGGTGCGCAGCCAGGTGCACCAGCCTAACGGAGCGGCGCCCCCATCGTCGGCGCCGAGGACGCAGGCGGGCACGTCGGCGCGATCGAGGATGAGCTGCACCTCGACGTCGATCCGGCCGCCGGTAAAAAATGCAGCAAGCGCGCGCAGCTCGTCGTGCGCGCTGCCATCGGGCAGGAACATGTCGTACTTGGCGCGCGGCATCGGGCCCAGGCGGATGCGGATGCGGGCCTGCTGATCCCAGGTCTCGTCGCCGGCCACGGCGCCAGCCCCGAGCGCCGACGAGTCGGTGTCGTCGTCGCCTAACGCACACTGCGTGGCGGCGTCGAGCGGATACCAGCCGCCCACGAACTGCTCGATCTCCGCCGGCACGCCGAAGTAGTCCTCCACCAGATGCTCGAGCGCGACCGCCGGCCGGCTCGGGAGCGCGAACAAGCCGCTGTAGAACAGCAGCGCTTCGTCGCGCACCGGGAGGCGGCGGCCGAGTCCCGGCGTCCCTAAGCCCACCAGGTCCATGAGGTGGCGCATGAGCGGGTCCGACTGCTCCCGCTCGTGCGGTACGATGAACCGGTTCTTCTCCCACGCGCGGTAGAACAGCGAAATGATGCGGTGGTTGAAGATGTCGATGAAATCGCGGCCCGCGGTGTCCCGCGCCCGCTCGCGCTCGGCGATGAGGGACGTGTAGTGCAGCGGGAGCACGCCCTGCGGTCCCGTCAGGCCCATGAAGTTGACGCGCATGCGCGCCGGGCCGTCGTCGCCCATCTCGAGCGATTGGATCTGGCTGGCCGGGAACGAGATGGCCGTGTGTGCGCCGAAGCGCACCACTTCTCCGTTAGGCGGGCCGAATCCGCCCACCGGCGCGCGGCCGGGGCGCAGCCGCTCCAGATGATGGACGGCCTGGAAGAACTCGAACGAGTTCGGATCGTCGCGGAGCGCGCGCTCGAGCGCCGCGGATGTCAGAGGAGCGTCTTCCATCCGGCCCTCGGCGGCCACACCCGCATCACGTCTTTCCGCTGCGTGGTGCGTGCGGCAAGAATCGAAAAGCTGTTGATCGACGCGTACAATCCCAGAAACCGCTCGAGGATGGTCGCGAACAGGAACGCGCCGCCGCCCGCGAACTGCTCTTCGTCGAACGTGACATCCACGCGCGTTCCGCGCGCGAAGCTCAACCCATGCGCCGACGAGACGCGCGAGTATGCCGGCTCGCTTTTCACATCCACGAGGCCCTGGATCTGTTTTTCCGCGGCGGCGCTGTCGGCAAAGTTGTGCAGGCGCAGGATCTCGCGCAGCGCTTCCGCGCCGCCGTCCACCAGCGACAGGTAGTTGAGCGACAACTGCGAGATGAGGCGCCACAGCTGCGGCTGGCCTAACGGGGGCTCGACCACCGACGTGGGCTTGACGATCGCGGTGATGCGCTTGAGCGGTCCGCCGCCGTCGAGCTCGAAGTCGCCCGCATCGCTGCCGAACGGCAGGCGGCTGGGCAGGTCGGCGTTGTAGCAGGTGAGCCGCGCCGTGACCGCGTCGGCATCGGGCTCGACGGGCCGCGACGACAAATCGACGAACGAGAGATACACATCCGAGCCGCCGTCCTGCCGCCATCCCGCCGTGCGCCTGACGGCATGCCAGAAGAGCTGCGGCGCCTTCCCGTTGGTCGCGTGCCGATAGGAATAGAACGGCTCGAACCGCTCCGGCGCGCTCGCGCCCGGCGATACGCCCAACACATCGTCCACCGAAAAGATCGAGATCGACTGCCGCCGCCGCGCGTCGGGCACGAGATGGTACTCGTGCTGGCGCTGCGTGAGCAGAATCGGCTCGGACGTCTGCGTGAACAGATTCACCGCCGGCGTGCAGCCTAACCGGATCGTCCGGTCGCTGATGGTCGCCTCGAGCATCGACCGGCGGTCGGCGCGCTCGAACGGCGAGATGAACAGGATGAGCTCCACCCGCTCGCCGAATCCCGCCGCGCGCAGCTGCGCGAGCCCTCCGAGATCGAAGAACAAGAACTTCTCGGGGAACGTGAAGTACTCCTGCAGCATCCGATACCCGACGAACGAGCGACGCGGGTACGGCAGCATCCCGTCGTCATCGCCGAAGCCCGCCGGCGTCAGCGCGTTCGCGGGCAGCGTGATGGCGCGGCCGCCCGCTGCCTTCCCCGCCGGATCGCGCGCCACGATGCGCACGCAGTTGTTGCCTAACAACTCGTACAGCGAATAGACCGTGGATGAGTCCCCGGCGATGTGAAACCGCAGCGTGTCCAACGCGAGCTTGTTGAACGAGACATCGGGGAAGCACGTGAGCTCGATGCGCAGCGCCGCGATGGCGTCCGGCGCTTTGATCGGCGGACGCAACCGATCGGGCGTGGTCCACTGTACGGCCGACACCGTGATCGGCCACAGCATCGTCTCGTATGCCGTGCGGAATTTGCACGGCGTCCCTGCAACCGGTCGCGAGAGCAGCTGCGATCCGCGCGGAATCCGCACGCCCGTCATCACCTTGCCCTGTTCCGGGTCGAGCTGGAACTCGACCAGCGTCATCGACGGAATCGGCCGGATGTAATGCGGATACACGATGCTCAGTAAGGCATCGCTGATTTCGGAGAAGTCGTCGTCGAGCTTGAGGTGGACGCGCGCGGCGAGAAACGCGAACGCTTCGATCATCCGCTCGACGTGCGGATCCTCGCACTTGCTCGGCTCGATCTGGAGACGGCCCGCGACCTTCGGGTACGCCTGCGCGAACTCGGCGCCCATGCGGCGCAGGAACGTCAGCTCGCGCTCGTAGAAGTAGAGCAGCTGATCACGCACCGGCGTCTCCCGTCACCTGATACTCGCCGCTCGACGCGTCGAGCGTGGTGTCGAACAACACCGGCTCGGGATTGGGGTCCATGCGCAGCAAGGCGTGGATCACGAAGTGCAGGTCGCGCCGGTTAGGCGCGCCGCCCGGCTCCTCGACCAACGACGCGCGCACGTTGGCGAGCCGCGGCTCGTACAGCGAGATCGCTTCTTCCACCAGGCGCAGCAACCGCGTGCGGGAGTCGTGCGCGTCGCGGCTCATCGAGCTGATGTCGGGCAAACCATAGTTGTAGAGCGACGTCTTGAGCTCCGGCAGCGCGTCGGTGGCCGGCTGCGCGGTGCGGCGCGTGTTGAGCAGCGACTCGAGATCGCGGTGTACGGAGCGCTTGAGGTCGCGCACCGACTGCGCCCACGTCAGGGCCGGCTCGCTCTCGTCGCGAGGCGACAGATCGATCAACCGGTCCAACAACGATTGTTGGACGGTGCGCTCGAGCTCGGCGCGCGAGGTGGATGACCGGCGTGGCGGCACCGGTCAGCCCTGCCCGAATCCGATGGCCTGCAGCGGATCGAGCCGCGCGATGCGCGTGTAGAGATCCTGGCGCGTGCTGGAATCGCCGTCGAGTTTCTCGAGGCAGCGATACATGAGTGCCATGGGCCGAGCGACGAGCTCGCCGGCTTCCCACTCATCGAGCTTGTGCGCTTCGATGTCCGCCATGAGCTCCTGCAGAATCGGTTGCGCGACTTGCACGAAGCCGGCATCCACCATGATGCGCGCGAGCTCGGCCTGGCGCAGAAATCGTCCGCGCCGCGTCTTCTCGCGGTCGAGCGCGCGCATGAGCAACTCGATCGCTTTCTCGGGCCGACCGGCACGCACCTCGGACGCGGCGCGCTCGAATCCGGCGCGCCCCTCGCGCTCGCGCGCTTCGGTGCTCACGAGCGCCGGCGCGACAGCGATCGCGGCCTCGTCCGCGCCATCCTCTTCACCGCCGATGATTTTCTCGTCGCGCAGCCACTGGAGCGTCGGGCCGGTGGCCGTGGGCATGTCGTCCATGAGCGCCATGGACGGGAGCGATGGGATCGCGCCCAACAACGCGCGCAGCTCGCCGCGGATGGCCGACGCGACGATCGCGAAGTCTTCGCCTAACGCCTGGCACGCGGTGAGCGTGTACCGCTGCAGGTCGAGCCAGCCGCGCCCGACCGCCGTCCCCATCACGGTCTCCGCCATCTCGAGCAGCTGGTCCCACGCCGAATCGAGCATGAGGCCGCGCAGCTGGGTGCGCATCTGCGTCGTGGGCGCCTCGAGCAGCTTGGGATCCGGGTTGCTGCCTGCGGCACGCAGCTCGCCCCACCGTAAGGCGCGGAGCATGAGATACGACGACGGGCTCAAGGGCTCGGTGCGCCGCAGGAACCGCGCCGCCGAGATGACGCGCGACGCCGCGTCGTTGCGGTCGACGGGTTCGGCGGAGAGCACGCGCGGGCCATCGCTCGTGCCGCCTAACGCAGCGCCGGGCGCGGCGTCGGCCACCGCGGGCGCCGCTTCGACCGGATCGGGATCCTGCTCGAGTTTCTTGGCCAGCAGCTGCCCAACCACGCGCTGCTCTTCCTGCAACACGTCGCGCAGCTTGATGAAGCTCGGCGCCGCATCGCCGAATTTGTCGCGCGAAAAGTCATCCAGCGCCTGCAGCGATTCGATCGTCGCCGCGACGTCGCTCGCGAGCTGCTTGACGAAGGCTTTGGGCGTGTCGGCGAAGGCTTTGTCGAATTCTTCGATCGTGGGCTTCTTGGCCGCGATGGCTTCCTCGCGCTTGGCGCGCTTGTTGGAGTCGCCGTCGGCCTCTTGCTCTGTCCCGATGCTCCGCGCCTCGGCGTACTGGATGTACGTGTGGCCGGCGCGATTGAGGGCCGCCATCTTGACCGGGATGTCGAGCTTGAGTCCGATCCACTCGAGCGGCGCGGCGCGCATCTCGAGGTCGCCGTCCTCGATTTCCGGGTAGACGGTGTCCCAGAATTTGTCGAGCAGTCCGCGGGTGACATCGAGCGTGGCGCGGAACGAGCCGAAGCCTTCGCGGCGCAGCATCGCTTCGCCTAACCACGCGGCGAGCTGCAGATCCTTGCTGCGGGTCGCGAGCGCCTCGCCGGCGAGTTTGATCACGAGTGGCCAGTCCGCCACCTTCCGCGCGTGCTGCCACTCGCCCTGCGGGGCGTCGTCGTCCTCGCGGCGCGCTTCCTTGATTTTGTCGTAGACCGGATCATAGCGCAGATCCGCGCCCGCCGGATTGTCTCCGGCGATCGGGTTCAGCAGATCATCGCGGAGCGGCATGGGGCCGATCAGGACGCCGTCGCGGGTGCGACCGCGGGGGCGATGTCCAACTCGCGCACCTCGAGGATCGGGAACTCCTCGCCATCCACCAGCAGCATCTTCTGCCCAACGGGAACGGCGGTGCCGTCCGCGAGCTCGCGCCACTCGGTCACGCGTCCCAACCGCACGTGGTCGTTCGGATCCTCCGCGCTGAGCGGCGTGAGCGCGGGGAGGATGACTTCGCCCAGGTCGAGTCCCTTGAACTGCGGGCCCGTCTTGAGCACGGCGGGCGGCCACATCAGGTCGCGCAGCCGCGTGGGCGGCGACATGCGCAACGACGCGATATGCTCGAGCGGCAGCAGCGTGTACTGCCCCGCCGCGAACACCTCGAGCCGCGGGCCGATGCGCGGATCCCCGTCGACCAGCGACGAGAAGGGCGTGCCGTTGAGCGTCCCCGAGACCTCACGCGCGGACGCGCCGGCCTGCGGCACGGCGTTCTCGCGGAACATGCGGTCTCGCGTTAGGCAGGCGTGCAGCGCGCTCCGGTACAGGAGCGCGCCCATCCCGGCCTGCGGCCCGGCCTGCGCGAGCACGTCGAGGTGTTTCTCGGCGCGTCCGTACTGGCCGGCGAAACAGAGCAGCTCGAAGAGAAACGTCCGCCGCTGGGTGTCGGTCGGGTTGTCCCGAACCTCGACACCCAGGGCGTCGATTGCCGCATCGAGTTGCCCCGCTTGAAAGAGCTCTCGCGCTCTCATGCGAAGCGCTCGATCATCACGTCTTCGCGTTCGTCTTGAGATTCCATCCCGCGATCACCGGCGAACCCGGCGAACCGTCTGCCTTCTGCGGCGTGTACGTCACATTCACGGACCCGTACGCCAGAGACACCGACTCGGCCGGCGTGTCGTCGCCACCGCTCGCGCCCGACCACTGGATCGATTCCACGAACACTTCGGTGAAGTCGTACTTGAGATAGCTGAGCGACTTGTCGCCGCCCGCCTTGTTGAGCATCAACGAAGCCTTCGGGAAGTGTTTCCCGTCGCAGCACATCTGGAACATCTTGGGGCTCGCGGCATCCGTCTTCTTCATGAAGTTGAAGCTGCTCAACGAGACCTTGCCGGCTCCGGCGCCAGCGCCGCTGGTTCCGATGCTCGTCGGATTGGATGCGCCCATGCTGAACGAGTAGATCTCGATCCACTTCTCGAATCCACTTCGCACAGACTCGCCGTCCACTCCGTCGAGCTTGAGGTATGAATCGAACGCCATGACGTACTCCTCCTCGAGATGATGTTCGTGACAAGGACCTGCGATCCGTCGACCAACGGTGCTACTTCGCGGGTGCCGGCAGCTCCGCGACCAACCGCATCGAGACACTCAGTTCGTCTAACTGGAAATGCGGACGCAGGAACGCGACGGCGCGATAGGCACCCGGCTTCCCGGGCACTTCCTGCACCTCGACGTTCGCTTCCTTGAGCGGCCGCTTCGCTTTCACGGACAAGGGCGCATCGTCGTTGCCCACCACGTAGTTCGCGATCCACGTGTTGAGGAAGGACTGCGCTTCGCTCTTCGACATGTATCCGCCGATCTTGTCGCGCATCATCGCCTTCAAGTAGTGCGCGAACCGCGACACGGCAAAGATGTACGGCAGCTGCGCCGAGATCCGCGAGTTGGCCGTAGCGGCATCGCTCGTGTAGATCTTCGGCTTCTGCGCCGACTGCACGCTGAAGAAGCACGCGTTGGACGAGCCCTTCTGGTGGACTAACGGCGCGAAGCCCAGGTCCGCCAGCTCCTTCTCGCGGCGGTCGGTGATCGGCGTTTCCGTTGGGCACTTCATCGCGACGTCGCCCGAATCGGTGCGGAAATTGTGCGTCGGCAATCCTTCCACCATGCCGCCCGACTCCACGCCGCGGATGCACGCGCACCAGCCGTACTGCGCGAACGCGTTGGTCACGCGCGCGCCTAACGCCCAGGCCGCGTTGCCCCACAAATACTTGTCGTGGTCCGTGCCGTCCACGCGCTCGTCGTAGTTGAACGCATCCACCGGCACGTTGTTGGGCCCGTAGGGCTCGCGCAGCAGCATGCGGGGCAGCGTGAGCGCCACGTAGCGCGCATCCTCGCTCTGGCGGAACGCCTTCCACCGCGCGTACTCCGTCGTGTCGAACACCTTGGCCAGATCGCGCGGCGAGTCGAGCTGGGTGAAGCTCTCGAGGTTGAGCATGTCGGGCGACGTGCCGGTGATGAACGGCGCGTGCGACGCCGCCGCCACCTGCGCGATCTTCTCGAGCAGCTCGATGTCCTGGCCCGACTTCTCGAACTCGTAGTCGCCAACGAGCGCGCCGAACGGCGCACCGCCGAACACGCCGTACTCTTCTTCGTAGACCTTCTTGAACAGCGCGCTCTGATCGAACTCGGGGGCGCGCTGCAGATCACGCAGCAACTCCTTCTTGCCCACGTTCAAGATCTTGATCTTGAGCATGTCGCTCGTTTCCGACTGGCCGAGCATGTAGCGCAGGCCGCGCCACGTGCCCTCGAGCTTCTGGAACTCGGGCGCATGCATGATCTCGTTGAGCTGCAACGAAATCAGATGATCGATCTGCGCGATGCGCGCGTTGATCATCACTTCCGTGTCCTTCGACACGGTGATCTGTCCCGCGAGCACCTCGGACACGAACTGCTTCACCATGTCCTTGCCGCGTTCCTTCGCGGCGGCGTCCTTGCCTAACCGGCCCTGCTCGACGATCTGATCGAGCAGCGTCAGCTCGGTGGCCTCGGCGGCTCTGGTGGCCTGTGCGGCCTTGGCTTCAGGCATTGGACCCTCCATCGGTGCCGAGTTCCGCGCGCAGCTTCTTCATTTTTTCGTCGTCGCCCAGAGTCGCCTGCAGGATGTCGTCTAGCTTGTCGTTGCCCTGTAGCGTGCCGCGCAGGTCCGCCAACTTGGTGCGCAGATCGAGCAGCTCCTTGAGCGGCTTCACCTGGCGCGCGACCGCGTCGGGCGAGAAGTCATCCAAACTCTTGAACGTGAGGTCGATGCCGAGTTTCCCGGCGTTCGGGTCTTCGCTCAGCTTGTTCTCCACCGAGAACGCCAAGTGCGGCTTCATGCTGGCGATCACGTCGTCGAAGTTGTCGAGCGTCACGTCCACGAACTTGCGGTCCTTGAGCTTCGCGAGCGGTTCAACCGGTTGGCCCGAGAAATCGCCGAGCACGCCCATCACGAACGGCAGCTCCTTGACCTCGATCGCGCCACCCGTCTCCACGTCGTAACTGATGTTGACGCGTGGCGGTCGTACGCGCTCCAACTTCTTCTGCGTGCTCTCCTTTGCCATGACTGGGCTCCTGATCGGGGTCGGTACCGATTACCGGTGAAACGCGGGGTTGTCCGTTAGCAATCGAGATAGTTGAAGAACGCCGGCACCGAGCGTAAGGGAGCCCGATCACGGCGCGGGGAATCCGGGAGCGAAGGGGAACGTGTCGGTGCCATGCACCGCGACACCCTTCTCTGACGGGAGACCAACGCGCCGATCATACGGGCCGACTGGCTGGGTGTCAAGAAAACACATCTTCGTCGTGCACGCCGTGCCGCGCTACGCGGTTTCCGTGTACTCCACGGCACAATTCGTCAGCGACGCACGACACGCGTTCTGCTTCAACCCATGCGTTCCGGCGACGGTAACAGGTCGGTCTCGAGGCAACCGGCATTCACGAAAAACGACACGAGGGACACCAGCGCCTCCTCCGCGCCGCCGGGACCGACCAGGCCTTCCGCGACGAGTGTGTGCGCCAGATCGCGCACCCGCACGGATTCTGTGCAGCGGGCGAGAATCGCCCCGGTTTCGGGCGAACATTCGACGCTCGTCCGGAACGGCACCTCCGCCATGAGCTCCAGCCGGTCGACGCGCCAGGCGCCATCCACGAGTTGCTGGTCGGACCGAATGCGCGACCCGTCGCGACACCGCACGTGCGAGTCGAGCAGGCGTTCCGAGAATCCGCGCGATTCTCGAAGGTGGCGCCAATCGAGCTCCCAATCCAGCGAATCGCCCAATCGCGTCATGCCGGCCGACCGTCGCACGGTGAACGGTCCCCGTGGCGAGGCGTGCCGCTCGACCACCATAGATGCATAGACCAGCTTCTCCGCGCCCATCGCTTTGTACGCGGCCATCTTGGCCTCGGCGTCCGCTGCCGTGGCGCCGCCGGCGCGAGCGAGAGCGGCGAAGTAATCGGATGGATCGCGCGCGATGCGAACGGCGACCACGACATCGAAGTCGTCGTGCGACGGTCCGATCATCGCGCGCACGCGGTCCTCGAGCGGCGCGTTCGCGCGGTCGGTGGCGACGCACGTCATGTAGTAGCGTCCGCCGGGCTCGAGGAACTCGGGCAGCCCGGCCAGCAGCGCGCGCGTGAACTGCTCGCCGTCGGGACCACCGTCGCGATAGATCATCGTTTGCTCGGGCGACGCGATGTACGGCGGATGTGCGACGATGCGATCGAACGTGAGCCCGCGGACGGCCTCGTACAGGTCACCCTGCACCGCGCTGAAATTCGACAGCCCGTTGAGCTCGGCATTGAACCGGGCATAACGCGTGGCGCGCTCGGTGACGTCACCCGTCCACGCGTGCCCGCAGGTGCGGGCGGCCATGAGCGCGGCGATGCCCGTTCCCCCACACATCTCGAGAAATCGCTCGCAACGCGTCCGCGGCAGCGACGATATGAAGTCTCGCGTGTTCTCGGTGATCGCCGGATAGACGGCGTCGGATGGCAAAGGACTGGGCGAGCCCGCGGCGCTGATCGGCAAGTCCGAGATGAGCCACATATCCTGCGTCGGATACAGTAGCACGGTCGCGAACTGCTTCGACGCGTCAGTACGCGGCCCGCTCAAGAGACCGAGAGTCTCGAGCGCGCGTACTCCGTCGGCTGAGAGGTGTTGCCGAACGAGCGCGCGATCGAGCAGCTCGCCGTCGAGAAAAAGCCGGATCAGGATGTCGAGTGCGTCGCGCGTCTCCACCGACGGCCGGCCTTCCCGAATCGACGTGAAGTCGTAGATCGAGGCGACGCCCGTCCGTTGGGCGATGGCCTCTTCCGTGAATCCCGATTTCTCGAGCAGCGCGTGCAGCGTCTCCATCGCCGCGGCATCGGTCGAGCGAATCGTCGCCGGCGCCGGCGATGCGATGGTGCCGGTCATGTTTGGGCGGCCTGCCAGCGACCCGACAACGCGGTCACCGGCTGCGCAATCGATTGAAAGCGGACCAGGAGCGCCGCATCCTGATCTTTGAGCGACGCGAGCGGCATGATGCCGCACTCGAGCATCCGGTTGGACGAGCGTTCCGTTAGGAGGACTTCGGCGCACGGTTTGGCCTGCACGTCGCCGTTCTGGCGCAGGAGCGCGTACGGCAGGCCCGTGAGCTCGCGGCGCGAGCCCGGCCGCATACGCCAGCCCGCGGCGGAGAACGATTGCGCGAGCAGCACCGCGCACGCGAACGCCGCGTTCGCCCACAGAAATTCGCGGTGGTCGTAGGGCGCGCCTAACTCCTCGAAGTCGAACCGGTCGCATTCGTCGCCGCCGGCTCCGTACGGCAAGCGCGCCAGGAAGCGCGGCGCGGCGAGTCCGATGTACGCCGCTTCGGGCGACACGCGCAGCGCGTCCCACGCGGGGATCGCGCGCGCCGACCACTCCGATGCATCGCTCGTTCGGTCGAACGCTGATGCACCGGCGAGTCGCGGCGCGGCGCCGGCGAGGAACGGCGCACCGCACGCGCGCGCGATCGCGCCTAACCGGGACAACACGACGAGATCGGCGTCGTCCCAGCCGAACGTGAACGCGCCCACGAGCAGCGACCACGGCCGGGCGCCCGGCGTATCCGACCCGTCGACGATGATGCGCCGGAGCGCGCTCCGGTCCGTCGCGCTGTCGTCTCCGAGGTCGGACACGAGCTCGGCGGCCGACACATCGAGCAGGTGGATCTCGAGATGGTCGTCGGTCTCCAAGCGGCGCGCCAGCATCCAGACCGATCGCCACACCGCCTCGAGCGCCTGGAATGCGCGATGGTGCAGCACGCCGCGCATTGCGTGAGCAATCGCGCGATCGACCTGCGCGATCAACGCATCCTGTCGCGGGTCGGCTGCGGGTACGAGGTACGGCTCGATCGCGCGGCGAATGAGAACCTGCAGCGCGTCGCCCGATGGCTCCACGCGAGGTACGGGTTCGCCGAGTATCGCGTCGAGCACGTGGCCCGGCGCGGGAAGGGGCGCCGGGGTCGCACCACTTTCGCTCGACTCCGGCGCGGCCACTCGAGTATCGTTGGCGAGGTCGCGCGCCGCCTCGGCGAACGTCGCCGGATTCGCGAGCCGCGCACGCATCGCGCGCAACGACCGAAACAGCGGAAGCGTGTCGTACAGATGGTCGGGATGAAAATCATCGATCGACGCGATCGGCACGATCACATCTTCATCCGACCCGCGTTCGAGCACGATCTCCGGCGCCACCTGCGCGATCACATCGTCGACGGTGTCGCGGTCGACGGGAATGGGATGGCGATTGGAGAGTGGTGTGTGCGAGGTGGCGCCGGCGCGCGATCTGTCCGCGCTCAAGTCGCCCAAGACCAGAATGCGGAATGGCGTATCATCGTCCGGCACCCGTGCCGTGCGCACGCGTCCCGCATTGACGTCCAACTCGATGTGTGCCCTGCGCTGGTGATCCGACATCGGACATAGCAGTAGAGACGGACAATCTCATCGCGCGGTGACGAGTGTCAAGGTCGATGTCGGGAGAAGCGGGCCGCGTGGGAGTTGATCGCAAGTACAGGGAGATGTGGGAATGGGGAAGCGCCCGCTTCGCTCGCTTGGGGAAGCGCTACGCTTCGGGAAATGGGGAAGCGGCGGCGACGCCGCCTTGGGAAGAGGAATGACATCAATTGTCGGCGCGCCTGGAGTGCCATGCTCGGGACCACGCGATGCGGCACCGAACACCATGAACGAGCGACGACACTCATTCCGCGAGGACATTGATGTTGTTCCTCTTCCCAAGGCGGCGTCGCCCGCCGCTTCCCCATTTCCCGAAGCGTAGCGCTTCCCCAAGCGAGCGAAGCGAGCGCTTCCCCATTCCCCCGCTCTGTTACCGTCATCGGTCGGACAGCTTTGGGCACCCATTCGTTGCACACTGACAATTCCCCACCGCGACGCTACTTTAGGGCGCCATGAGACAGATGCAGCCGGTCCTCTGGACGAAAGGGGTGCTCTTGAGCCCCCAGCACCTGCAAACGCAGGATCGGTTTCTCGAGGACCTCATCCAGTTTCAACTCTCCGGCCTTACGTATTGTCCGTGGGGCTTTCACCGGCTCGAGATCGATCACGAAGCGCTCGCGGCTGGTTCGTTCGCGATTTCGCAGGCGGCCGGAATTTTTCCCGACGGGTTGTTGTTCGACCTGCCGCTCAGCGATCCGGCGCCGGCGCCCAAAATTCTCGAGGGCGTGTGGGAGCAGGATCAGACGGAGTTGGACATTTATCTCGCGGTGCCGGAATATCGCACGAGCGGACACAACGTGTCCGTCGAGGCCGGCGACTCGAGCGCGCGCTACGCAGCGGAAGTCTTGTTGCGCCGCGACGAGAACACCGGGCTCGCCGAGAAGCCCATTCAGGTCGCGAAGAAAAATTTTCGATTGCTCGTGCAGGGCGAGTCGCTCGAGGGAAATTCGGCGCTGCGCGTGGCGCGCATCCGTCGCTCGGCCACAGGCGATCTCTCGCTCGACCCGCAATTCGTGCCGCCGCTCATCGACATCGGCGCGAGCGATTTCATCATCGCGATCGCGCGCCGGTTAGTCGAAATCCTCTCGGCGCGCAGCAGCGTACTGTCCGGTACGCGGCGGCAAAAGAATCAGAGTCTCGCGGACTTCAGCATCGCCGATGTGGCGAGCTTCTGGCTGCTCTACACGATCAACACGTACTTCCCGCAGCTCCGGCATCTCTACGAAACGAAGCGCGGACATCCCGAAGAGCTGTTCACGGCGATGCTTTCGTTAGCCGGCGCCCTCACGACGTTCTCGACGATCGTGCATCCGCGCGATTTGCCGGCGTACGAGCACGACGATCTCACGTCGTGCTTCACGAAGTTGGACGAGCAGTTGCGGATGCTGTTGGAAACGGTGGTGCCATCCAATTGCGTGTCGCTGCCGCTGCGCCTCGTGCAGCAGTCGATCTATGCGACGGCGCTGGATCAGGACAAATACTTCACGGCCCCGCAGCTGTACCTCGCGATCGATGCGAACATGAGTCCCGCCGATCTCATCCAGCGCGCGCCGGCGCTCATCAAGATTTCATCGGCAGATCGCATCGACCACCTCATTCGACAAGCGCTCGCCGGCGTGCCGCTCACCTACGCGCCCAACCCGCCACCGGCCGTTCCGGTGAAAGTGAGCTCGCACTATTTCCAGGTGGCGAAGAGCGGGAGCGAATGGGAGGCGATCACGCGTGCGCGGAACCTGGCCGCGTACGTGCCGGCGGATTTCCCGAGTCCGCAGCTCGAGCTGCTCGTGGTGCTGCCGCCAACGCGTTAGCGATGTCCTGTGGGTGCGCGGCCTAAGGGCTAACGGGAGGCGCGCATGGAAGGCTTCCTCGCTCTGTTGTGAAGGCCGGTTCAATCGGTGAGTGCAACACCTGATCTTATGCATTCACCGAGGGGGTTGCAGTGGAACAGCCGAGGGAAGCGGCGATGGACCG
>DATEKK010000044.1:0-31768 GCA_035277485.1 Gemmatimonadaceae bacterium | reverse complement strand
CGGATGCAACCTGCGAATTGTACTGGGAGAAGTTTGACCCCACCGAGCGGCTCCCGGGCGAGCCGTGGGATTCGTTCGTGTCGCGTTCCGAGTTGGAGGCGCAACGACTCCTCGACAGACTACCGTCCGATACGGACCTAATCGCGGAGGGTATTGAGCATTTTGATGCGCTCGAAGACCAGGCGCGTGCGGGGATTGATCTGCACTCAGCGCTCTGTTTCGTCTGCTATTTCGCTTCGGAGGACGGGTGGGCTGAGCTGTCGAAGATGACGAATCGGTTTCCTAACGAACGCTGAAGGTGACAAAGGAGATACTGAGTTATTCGCATTCTGCCGCAGACTTATTTGACTCGCCCGCAGCTTAGCTGCAGCGTTAGCCTCGCGCCAATGTTCCATGTAGCCGACGATTCTCTCGATCTCCTCGCCGAGTGGCGCTGGTTGCTCGGCGGCCGACCACGCCTCGTGGGCTGGTCGGCCGCCGGCGACCTGTTCGCGCGCGCGCCCAACGGGGCGGTGCTCCGGCTGGACACCGGCGGCGGAACGCTCGAGCGCGCGGCGCCGAGCCTCGAGGCGTTCGAACATTTTCTTCGGGACACGGAAAATGCGGCCGAACTCCTGCTGCTCCCGGTCGTGCGCGCCTTCGAGGACCGGCACGGGCCCTTGGGCGCGGGCGAGTGCCTGGGCTTCACGACGCTGCCAATCCTCGGCGGCTCCTACACCGTCGAGAACCGGTACCGGCTCTCCATGGCGGAGCACGCCGCGTTCACCGGTGACGTGCATCGCCAATTGCGCGATCTCCCCGACGGGGCGGCGGTGAAGATCAAGATCGTCCCATAAGGGCCTAACGGGCAGAAGCTGATGCGCAGGTGCCCCGCAGATCTTGCCGCCCCGCGACATCTGCGTAGCTTCGAGGCGTGACGCGCCCCGAAGGGCGCGCAGCTTGGCTATTGCGTTGGGCGGACCACATTTCTACAGCGCAGAACAAACTGTGATCAGCCGTGTTTCTTTCCAGTGGCGTCTCGCCTCTAACGCTATGATTGCCGCCGTTGCCATGCCGATCGCCTGTGCAAACCCGCCTTCGACGCGAGCTCCGATGACGCAACCGGCCGAGTTGGTTGGACGCTGGGTTCGCCTTCGCGCCGACAGCACCTGGGGCGACACACTCGAATATCTCGCCGACGGCCGTGTCCTGGGATCGGTCGGGCATCCCGTGCCGGCAACGGCTCGGTGGGGTGTACGCGCAGGGCCCTCTGGATCACACGAGTTCTGCGCGGCCGACGAGCAGGAGAGCTACTGCCAGACGTTTCGCCTCGAAGGCCGCAACATGGTGCTTGATGGCGGCCCAAGTGGGCCCAGCTACTTCCGTCGCGCGCCGTAGGCCATGCTCTCGCACAGGCAGCCTAACGAATGGCGCAACCGACGGGCGATCTCTGGATGTGCGTTCCCTAACGCGAACGCTCCTCTTCGACTCGCCCGCGGCTGAACTGGGGCGTTAGGCGGCCATGAAATTACCGGAGCGGATGGTATTGTCCAACGCCGACCGAAAAACGGTCCTGCCGTTGCTCGAGCGGGCGCTGGTCGGCAAGCACCTGTGCGGGATTCACTTCTACTTCACGCCGATTGTCCTTGTCAATTATCCTGATGCGCCTTCGGACGCCTCAGAGGCCTTCATCACGATCGAGTCGGCGTGGCGCCGCGAGGAAAGGCTTCGCGGTGATTGGCCGAGCACCGAGGCCGATCTGCCGGAGCAATCGGTCGCTCACTTAGCGACAGCTGCCGCCGAGCTGCGGCCCTACCGCATCAAGGCGATCAGCCTTGGCACAACGGCTGCGCACCTGCGGCTCGAGTTTGAGAACGGTGCCGCCTTGCTCCTCAGCGGAAACAACCCGTTTTACGAATCGTGGCAGGTGAGCACGCCGAACCTGCTTGTCGTGGCTGCACCGGGCGGCGGAGTCACGTGGTGGTCCGCGGACAATTCGCATCTGCGGTCACCTAACGAACGCTGAACCTGACAACGGATGGGTCAGTTTGTTTGCGGGTTGCGCCGCGAACTCTTATTTGATTCTTCTACAGCTCGGGTCCAGCGTTAGACAGCCACACGGACCGTATGATTGCCACCTCTGAAACGCTCGCGACATTCGCCCGCATGCTCACCATAGCGGGCTTCGACAAAGAGAGGCCTGACCCGCTGCTGGCTTGGCGCGTCTTCAAAGATTTCGCGGAGATCCCCGTAGAGTGCGCCGAAGATGGGCTCCTCTTCCAGTGCGGGACATTCTCATTCATTGTACCTCGCTCGCGGCGTTTTTCGCGCGGGTGGAGACGCTGGACGAATTTCAGATCCCGACGGGCCGCGCTACTCCTCTGCGTGCTGAGATCGACCAAGAAGACATCTAGGATCGGCTGGCTGACGAATTGTTGAAGCTGCAGTGACTCAGCACGGTCGCTCGATGAGGTTAGGCATCTGCTTGCAATGGACCAGATTCCGATCGCGAGATGCCGTACAGTGGCGCTGTGGCGCGCGCTTCTCGCCGGCGGCGCCGTGCTCCTCGCCACGGCATGTCAGCCGGCGCTCGCGCCGAGCCCGGAATCGGGACCGCTCGCGGACATCACGATCCTGTCCAGCCGCGCGTTCGGCGGTCGCCAGGCCGGCACGGCGGGAGACGATTCCGCCGCCCTGTTCATCGCGCGCCGATATCAAGCACTCCACCTTCGGCCGGCATTCCATCGCGTGTGCGCGGCGAAAAGCAATTGCCCGGCATCATACTATCAGTTTTTCGGCACGCCCGACGGCGTTAGGCAGAATGTCGGCGCCGTCATCGATGGACGCGATTCCAGTCTTCGCACCCAATACGTCGTGATCGGGGCGCACTTCGACCATCTTGGCTATTCCACACGCCACTCGCGCGATCCCGCAAACGGCTACGTGCTCCGTCCCGGCGCCGACGACAATGCCTCTGGAACCGCAGCCGTCCTCGAGCTGGCAGACCGATTGAGTCGCCGGCCGACTCGTCGCTCCATTTTGCTGCTCAACTTCGACGCCGAGGAGGATGGTCTCCTGGGCTCTCGCGCGTTCATCGCGTCGGCCGTGTTCCCCCCGACGAACATTACGTTCATGCTGAACCTCGACATGATCGGTCGGCTCCGAGGCAATCGCGTGTTCATCGAAGGCGTATCGGGCCGCTCGATCTGGCACTCGCGCATCGATAGCCTGGCCCGCGCCGCCGGACTCCGGGCGGATTTCGTCTGGGATCAGAGGCGATCGGACCACGCGAGTTTCGAGGATGCCGGCGATCCAGTCGCGTTTCTCACGACCGGCGAGCATCCCGACTACCACACCGCGCGCGACGTCGCCAGTCGCATCAACGGTCCCGGCTTACTCACCGTCATCGATGCGGCCGAGCAAATTGCCCGTTCGGCCGCCGATCAGTGAGCTCGAGCTGCCGTCCTCGCGGTGCAGGGTGCTGTGCGGTTGCACCAGCGCCGCAGCGCTAACCCGCCACCTGCTGAGCCCGCTCGACCGCCGGCGCCTCGCCCACGGTGTTCCGCCTCACGATGACGCGCTCGCGCGCGCGCCTAACGCCATGGGCATGGCACGCTTGGAGGATTTTTCCCGGCGACACGGCTCGCCCTCGCTCTGCCGCGCGTCGCAGGGGCCGTCTTCTTGCCCAACGCTGCCCAACGCACATTCCCACCGAAAGGGCACCCCGGTCGCGAGGCCGGTCCGCAAAGCCTCGAGTCTCCCCGCCGCGAGACCGTCTTGGCCGCCGAAGTAGGACTCCCCGGCGACGACGCCGGAACCCTGTCAGCGGAGACTGCAGCCATGCGGCATCCATCCATTCCTTTCCTGGCCGCACTGGCACTCGCAGCCGCCTGTAGCGGCAGTCCCACCGACGCGTCGAATGCCAGCGCGCCGCTGCGCGAGGTCGTCATTACGCCAGGCGCGCCGACGCCCGCGCCGACGACCGGCCGCGCCCAACCCACGCTCCACCCGCTCTCGGTCGCCACGGCATCGGCGAGCTTGGGCGGATCGATCACCACTCCACTCAGCCTAACGCCTCAGAGCTGCTCGGCGACCGCGTCGCAGGTGATCGTCGTCACGTACACCGTTAGGAACAACCAGGCCAACCCCGCCAGTTTCTCGGTGAATACGCAGTGGCAATTCGACGGCACGGCCTGGACCGGTTCGGCGCCGACCACCATCAACGTGCCCGCGCAAGGAGGCGGGACCACGACCACCTATCCGGTGACGGTCACCGTGGTCAACGCGAGCGACGTCGCGACGGGCACGTCGGCGTTTTCCATCGCACCTTTCGGTCTTCACACGACCGGCAGTCCGGCCCTGCAGATCAATAACGCCGCGGTCACGATCAACCTGGCCTTCAACGCCTGCGCCGTGGTCAACACACCTCCCACGCTGGTGCTGCCCGACGACATCGACAACGTCGAGGCCACGAGCAGCGCCGGCGCCACGGTGACGTTCACCGTGACGGCAACCGATCTCCAGGACGGTGACCTGACGTCGGCGGTGACCTGCGATCACAGCAGCGGAGACACGTTCCCGCTCGGTACCACCACAGTGACGTGCCAGGTGACCGACGCGGGCGGCCTAACGACCAGCGGCAGCTTCCACATCACCGTCGTCGATACCACGCCGGCGTTCTTCACCAGCTTCCCCAGCGGTACGGTCACTCTGATCGCCGCCGACATCAACGGCGCGACGCTGGACATCACATCGCTCGGCATCACGGTGCAGGACGTCGGCCACGTGTCCGAGCCATCTACATTCAACTGCGACTACGTGGCGGGTACGGTCCTCGGGATCGGTACCACGACGACGGTTTCGTGCACCGCGAAGGACGCCCGAGGCAACGAGAGCGTGCCGAGCACCTTCGATGTGTTCGTGGGTCTCAACGTCAACGACGCCGGTTTCCTAACGCCGCTGCGCATGACGGCGCCGTTCAGCACGCACAAGCGCGGCTCCACGATCCCGCACAAGTTCCTGCCGCCAACGTACGCCGACGGAACGCCTGCGATCGACCTGGCGCCCGACCTCCGGCTCGTGATCAATCAGTTGGACGGCACGGTGGAAGGCGACGACATCGAGGTCAACGACAACACGGCCGGCTCGACGGACTGGCGCTATGATCCGGATGCGGGCCAGTACATCTTCAATCTGCAGACGGTCAAGACCTGGGCGACCGGTACCTGGAAGACCACGGTGTCGTACAAGGGCATCGTCCTGGCCACGACGAGCTTCAATCTGAAGCAGTGATCGCACGTGGGCCGGGAGCGTACTCCCGGCCCGTCTCTCGGAGGACGTGAACTGCCTAACGTAAGCTCGACGCGGGCGGAGCGGATGCATCGCTCCGCCACGTTCGGCATACTCGAGCGTGAGCTCGCGGCACTCGGCACTCGATCGGACGAGGAGGCGCCGATCGCGTTCTGGGTGCCGGGCCGCATCGAAGTGCTGGGCAAACACACGGACTACGGCGGCGGCCGGAGCCTCCTCTGCGCCGTCGAGCGCGGCATCTGCGCGCTCGTCCGCCCGCGTGATTGGGCGGCGCCTAACGAACAGCTCGTCCGCATTCGCGATGCGAAATCCGGGGTCGCCGCGGAGTTCGACCTCTCGGCCGACACGCCACCCGCGCCGGGCACCTGGTCCAATTATCCGATCACGGTTGCCCGGCGCATCGCCGCCAACTTCGGCGCCCCGCTGCGCGGCGCCGACATGGTGTTCTGGAGCGACATCCCGCACGCGGCCGGCGTGAGCAGCTCGAGCGCGCTGGTCGTGACGGTGTTTCTCGCGTTAGGCGCAGTGAACGCGCTCGCGTCGCGCCCGGGCTACCGCGCGGCCATCCGTTCCAGCGACGAGCTCGCGGGATACTTAGGCGCCGTCGAGAACGGCCTCGACTTCGGATCGCTGCGCGGGAGTCACGGCGTGGGGACGTTCGGCGGGAGCGAGGACCACACCGCGATCCTGTCGGCCCGCCCGGGATCGATCGTGCAGTACAGCTTCTGCCCGGTCGCATTCGAGCGCGAGGTGCCGCTGCCGCCGGGCGTCACGTTCGTCGTAGGGTCGAGCGGCGTCCACGCGGAAAAGACCGGCGCCGCGCTCCACCGCTACAACGATGTCTCGCGCCGGCTCAGCGCCGCGCTCGAGTGCTGGCGCCGCGCGACCGGCCGCCACGACGCATCGATGGGCGCGGCGCTCGCATCCGCGCCCGACGCGCGCGCGCGCATGGTCGCCGCGTTAGGCACCGAGCGCCACGCCGACTTTCCGCCGGCATCGCTCATCGAGCGTGTCGAACAGTTCGACACGGAGTCCAACGACATCATCCCCTCCGCCGCCGATGCGCTCGCCCGTGGCGACCTCGCTGCCTTCGGTATTGAGGTCGCGCGATCGCAGGCCGGCGCCGAGCGCGCGCTGCACAACCAGATCCCCGAGACCATCGCGCTCGTCCGCCGTGCGCGTTCGTTAGGCGCGTTCGCCGCCTCGGCGTTCGGCGCCGGCTTCGGCGGCAGTGTGTGGGCGCTGGTCGAGCGCGCCCGCGCCGACGATTTTCGCGACCAATGGGCCCAAGCCTACCGCGCCCAATTCCCCGGCGCCGCGTCCCACGCGGAGTTTTTCGTCACGGCCGCGGGACCTGCCGCAACACGACTCAGCCCGGCGGACGCGGCTTGAGGTACGAGTCGAACCACGCAATCGACCGTCGCAGCACATCCGCCTGGTGCGCCGGATTCGCGAAGTGATGGCCTTCGTCCGGATACACCACGAGCTGCGTCTTGACTCCTTCGTGCTGGAGCCCGCGCCAGTACTCGAACGATTGCGGAGCGGGGCACTCCGCGTCCCGCTCGCCGACCACGATGAGCGTGGGCGTGCGCGCGTGCGCGATGTAGTTCATCGGTGAGCTGCGCGCATACACGGCCGCGTTCTCGTACACGGTCGATCCGAAATACGGCACCATCCATTCGCTGATGCCATTCTCGCCGGTGTAGCTCAACCAATCGGAAATTCCGGCGCCGGCGACGGCGGCGCGGAAGCGCTGCGTCTGCGTGACCGCCCACATGGTCATGTAGCCGCCGTAGCTCCAGCCCGTTAGGCCGAGTCGCTGGGGGTCAACCGGATAGCGGGCGATGACCGAGTCGACGCCGGCCATGATGTCGCGCAAGTCGCCGTGGCCGAAGTCTTTGATGTTCGCGCGCGTGAACGCCTCGCCCTGCCCGAAGCTGCCGCGCGGATTCGGCATGAACACGAAATATCCGGCGCGCGACAACGCCGCTTGCTGCGACTGGGCGGACAAAAAGGTCGGCGCCACTGCGGCGGCGGGGCCGCCGTGCACGAGCACGATCATCGGATAGCGCGTACCGCTGCGGAAATCGCGCGGGTAAATGAGAAATCCCTGGACGTTGAACCGATCGCTGTGCCAGTGGACGCTCACGGCCTTGCCCCACGACGGCGCGATGCCGGCGTTGGCGTGCGTGAGCTCGGTCCAATGCCCAACGGGACCGGCCCACACTTCGGGCGGCGTACCGAGCGATTCGCGAACGAGCGCGACTTGGCGGCCGCTGTCGGCGGCGGACACGACAGGCAGGCCGCGGCCGGAGCGCGTGGTGATGGCCTCGTCGCCCTCCCATAGCGAGGCGATCGCGCCCGTCGCCGCGTTCACGGTTGCGATCTCGGATCCGCCGTGCGACCACATCGTGGCCAGCATCGCGTGCGGTCCCTGCCACCGGATCGCGGCCACCGACACGGTTGCGTTAGGCGTGAGATCGCGCGGCGTTCCGCCCGCGGCCGGCACCGTGTACAGATCCCCGCCGGTGGACCCCTGGTCGCTCATGATGCCGCCGATGAACGCGATGCGCGATCCATCGGGCGACCAGAGCGGCTGCGCGATCTGCACGGCCGGCTTGGCGATCTCACGCACCGCGCCCGATGCCGCGTCGATGGCCTCGAGCCGCGCGACCCACCAGTTGTTGTTTCCGGAACCGGTCGCCGCGCTCACCACGAGCTCTTTCCCGTTAGGCGACCAATCGAACTCGTACACATAGAGATCGGCCGGCGACACGATGCGCTGCGCGCCGGTCTTCACGTCGACGAGCGCCAGGTGCTGCCGGTCGATGTGCGTGTCCATTGCGCCCGTGTCGCGCGGCGTCGCCTGGGTCGGACCATTGGCTTCCTCCGACGGCGACGCATAGAGCAGGGCAATGCGCGATCCGTCCGGCGAGAACCGGATGTCGTGCACCGAGCCGGCGACCACGGCCACGCGTCGTGCGGCGCGCGTCGATGCGTCCACCGCGTAGATCGCGGGCGAGCCGTTGCGCTCCGCCAACACGCCTAACTGGCGGCTGTCGGCCGACCAGATGACTTCGCTGGCGCTGTTCGGTTGGGCGCCGGGGAGCGACAGGGCCACGGGCGCCGTGCCCCCGGTGGCGCCGAGCATGACGGACTCGGCGTCGCCGTTCGGCGAAGCCGGACCGATCCATGCCACGTGCCGGCCATCGGGCGCCATCGCGACACTCGAGAACTGCCGGACGCTCGGCGCGGTGGAGCGTTGAGACGAAGCAGGGGCGCCGATCGCCAAACAACACAACAGCGCGGCCAGTGCGCCGGCCAGGCGCGATCGCCGCATCGGGTCGAATCGAGACAACGCAATCCTCCTGAGCGTGAGCGGACGTTTCCGTTAGGCGCCAGGCGCCGGTTTCCGGTCTCCGTCGGCCGGCGCCGGGGTCGGCGTCGCCTCTGTCCCCGGCTCCGCGTCGCCCGAGCCGTAGGTGAGCGCGACGAATGTAACGGTGTCCCATGCATTGTGGATGCCGATGAACACCAGGAGCAAGGCCGCGGCGCCGACGAGGAACAGCGCCTCCTCCGGGCGATGCCGCAGCACGAACGCCGCCACGGTCATCGCGCCGTACGCGCAGAACGGGAGAATCGAATGCCAGAGCCAGTCCTCGAACACCGGCTTGTAGATCGTTTGCTCACGCGCCCGCTTGGTGACGACGATCGCGTAGAGCACCCCTGCCACGCCGAGCGCACCGATGAGGAATGCGGGGTTTGCCAGGCCGCGCCACGGCGCGCTGACGATCGCCGACGCCAGAAGCGCGGCGCAGAAGTGCACGACGGTGGGCGTCCCGAAGGCGGCGATCGCTCGGCCCCCGGTTCGCGCGCTCGATTCGGCGATGAGGGCGATGACGACAAACTGCAGACCCGTAAGCGCGGCCGCCGAGGAGCCGACGATGACGTAGAAGTTCTCCCAGTCGCTGAACGGCGATCCAGCCGCTTCCAGTATCATGCGATGGCGGGCTCCTCTTGGGTTCTGGTGTGCGCCTGGTTATTTGTTCGATGTCCGCCCGATGTTTCACCCTGCAACCAGGAGGTGATCCCTTGTCCAGCAGTCATAGTACCACCGTCAGCCCGAGCTGGGCAAACGGTCGCCACACGGTGATCGCCTGAGCTAGTGCCCGGCGTCAGCCGAGCGACCGTCTCGGGCTGACCGTGGTCACCGCGCCGTCCTTTGCCGTTAGGCAGGGGACGGCGCGTTCGTTTCTCGTGTATCGTCTGGGGCGCTACCGCGCGAACCAGTACGAGAACTTGATGAGAAAGATGTCGTTTGACCGTTGGGCGAACAGCTCGTTCAAGTCGCCCGCGAAGGTCCGCGTGCCCTCCACCGGGAACGATCCGTCCCGGCCCTGGCTCCAGACCAGAAACAGCGTCGAGCCGCGGCGGTACTCCCACCGGAACACGAGGTTGGACCGGAACTGCTGCACGTTGAACCCGCCCGGGTCGTTGGTGACCGTCGTGTCGCCGTACGGCTTGTAGCGCGCCGTGTAGGCGACGGCGTGCGGATCTGCCAGCTCGCGCACGTTGGTATACGTCCCTTTGGAGACGAACGGAGACGCATAGAGCTGGAGCGTGGCGTTAGGCGTGAACGCGTAGTCCAGGCGCCACGTGAGGCTCAGCGTGCGCTGCTCGAGGTGGGCGAACGTATAGTGCAGCGCATCCGCGGAGTCCGTGTAGGTGTTGAAGTACTGTGTGTCGTTCCGATTCCGTGTGTAGCCGCCGTATACCGAAGTGGAAAAGCGCGACGAAACTTTGATGTCGAACTCGGGCGACACGCTCAGCGAGTGCGACCGTCCGCCGTCGCCGCGCCAGTAGTTGACCGAGACGGACGGAAGAATCGCATCGCGGTCGTCACCCTGAATCTGCAACCAGGGCGCGACGTAGGCGTCCTGGCGGATGGCGGGCCCGCCGCGCGCGCATCGGTCGCAGAACGTGGTGCCTAACTGACCGATCGTGCCGCCCATGTGCAGCCACCACCGATCGTTGAATTGCGCGTGAATGTTGCTGTTGAACGCGCGCTCCGTAGGCAGGCCGGCGTCGCTCCAGTACTGCCAGTAATTGAAGTTCCAACGAAACTGCTGCCACACTGCGTTAGGCTTACGGAACGCGAGCGCCGCCCAGCTCGTCCACTCCTGCTGATCGGCCTGACGCAGGAAGCCCAGGTCGTTGATCTCGAAGCCGGGCGATCGCCGCTGGTACGCCGTTTCCCACTGTAACAGTTTGCCGCCCACCTTCGCCGCGCGCACCTCGACGTTGGTGCCGGAGAGCGATGTGCGCGTCGAATCGAACACGAGCGGACCATCGGGCCTTTGATACAAATGGACGGGATCCTCCTGCGTCAGCGCGATCGCGGCGGAACTCCCGGCTACCCGGCTCGCGTCGAGCGAGCCCGACACCTCGTAGTCGCCAAGAAATCGGCGGCGCGCGTCGATGCCGCCGGCGTACGCACTCGAGTGGAGGTACGGGCTGCTCGACGAGTCGGTCTGCCGATTCACGCCCGTGAAGATGAACCCGACGCTGCCGTTCCCGTCGGCGTAATCCTGGTTGGCGCGGACCACCGCGTAGTTGGCGCGCGGCTCGAGCGTGACGTTGTCCGTGCCGCCCACGCGATCCGTGACGGCGTCCATCACGCCTAACGAAAGGCCGCCGGCCAACCGGCCCGTGAGCTTCGCGGCGCCCAGGATGCGCGTGGCCTGCTCGGCGGTCGAGTCGTCGTACACGTTCGCGAGCTCGGGCGAGCGACCGATGCGCCGCGAATAGAACAGACCTTCGCCCGTGTTGCAATCCAACACGACGACGCAGTTCACGTTGAACGTGAACAGCCCCTTGCCCTCGACGAAGAACGGTCGTCGCTCGGAGAAAAACGTCTCGAATGCGGAGAGGTTGAGCTGCGACGGATCCGCGTCCACCTGTCCAAAGTCCGGATTCGCCGTCGCGTTGAGCAGCAAGTCGGACGAGAGCTGATACTTGAGATCGCCGCCCAGGCTCACTTGTTGATCGCGATCGTATCCGGATGACGGCGGCCCCTGCACGTTCTTCGTGACGACGTACGGAGTGACCTCGAGATCGCCCGGCCGCGCGAGTCCATCGAGTCCCCTGAGCTCGCCGAATTGCGAGACCAGACCCGAGCGCGACATGTGGTAGAGCGGCCACGTGATCGTCTCCGTGTACCGCTCGATCACGCGCCAGATGAGAATGCCGAACACACCGTTCGCGCGAACGTGATAGTGGAGCTGCGAGAGCGGAATGCGGTACTCGGCCGTCCATCCGAGCGAGTCGATGCGCGTCGCGACGTCCCAGATCGCGTCCCAGGAAACGTCTTCGGTGCCATCGTTGTAGATCGCGTAGTCGGACTTGACGCCGGCGGGGTTGACGGAAAACTCGAAGCCGGTGCGGTGATCGTGATACGAGTCGAGCAGGATCGTAATATGGTCCGACGCTGTTTGGTCGTCGCGTCGCGACAAGAGACTCACGATGCTGTCGGGGTGCGGATCGTACGCGCGCACGAACACATACAGGTTGTGCGCATCGTACGAGATGCGTGCTTCGGTGCGCGCCTTCGGCACGCCGCCTTCGGTTGGCTCCGCTTCGAGGAATTGATCGATCACCGGCGCCGTGCGCCAGACCGCATCGTCATCGCGTCCGTCGATCACGGGCGCGGTGGTCGCGAGTGTTGCCTGGACCGACGTGGCCGTCGCGCGACCGGCGGGCGAGTGGGTGGCTGCTGCTATGGGTTGTACGGCTTGCAGCGCAAGCAATAGCGGAATGCCGCCAAGCACCGAGTCGCGTCACGGATGAAGTCAGAGCTTGGACAGCGCGACCGGCGGATGGGTTTAGAGGGCGCACAGAACGCGGACACGGCCGGATTGCTCGGACGCGCTGTCGGGAATCGTCGCGGGCGGTCATTGGAAACGGAGCCACGCCGCGGTCGATGATCCTGACAAGTCAGCCGAGCAATCCGGCAGTGCCCGGCAGTGTCTAGTCGTGTCCGCCCTTAAGTCCGGCAGTGTCTTGTCGTGTCCGCCTTCATCGCTGGCCCACCTGCGGTGCTGCCGCGGCGTGACGACCTGCGTCCAGGTGGTCCCAGTTCATGATCGTGTTGAAGCCGAGCATGTAGGTGCCCTGCGTTTGCCAGCGCCAGAATGGGCGGATCGCAAACATCACGATGTGGCCTTTGCCCACCGATTCGTCCACGACCTGTGCGCGATCGGAAAGCGCGTCGCCGCCTTGCAGCGTGCCCGAGAGCAGCATGTCGGCCGGACGCCGGGGGAATCGCATGATGACACGCGGGCCCTGAGATGATGTATCGGCGCTTGCGTTAGGCGCAGGGCGGCCTCGCATACCTCGCACCACACCGGATGCCGTCCCGGGCGCTGAATTGCGTAGCGCTGCCACCGAATCGGGATTCCACGGCGACAACGGCATCGGTGTCGCCATCGGCGTCACGTCCTGCCCAACGTCCGGACCGCGATTGAATCCGCCGAAAAACTCACCGGGGCCCGTGGCCACGCGGATCACCGGACCCTGGTTGAAGTACACCGGGATCTCGTCGTGCTCGTAGCCGTAGACGATCGGGCTCGACATGTCCGTGATGTCGCCGCGCATGATGCTGCCGCGCGCGAACAGGCTGTCGGGGTGCTCGATGCTCACGCCGGGCGCGAGGTTGTAGCCCGGGAAAATCTCCGACGTCGATCCTTCGACGATGAGCGTCCCACCTTGCTCGACGAAGTCGTACAGGTTCTTCACGCCGTCGAGACCCATGCCGCCCCGGATGTCGCTCGACGAGTCGGGCGTCCCGAAGCTCTGGAACTCGGACGTCTTCTTGTAGGGCAGGGGCGTGGCGCCGGTTTTCGGAATACCGTTCACCATGGTCTGCACCGTTCCGCCGATGTGCGGCATGATGATCACATCGTATTTCTGCCGCAGATTCGGGTCGCGGAGCTTCACGTCGCCAAAGTAGGTGTAGGGAATCCCGTACGTGTCGAGCGCCGCGCGGACCCAACCTTCGTCCTGCGTGCGCGTCCAACTGTGGACGTAGCCGATGCGCGGGACATCGAGCTCGTGCATCTTCACGTTAGGCGCGGACGCCATCGCGTACGCCGACAGACCCAGCTTCGCGAGCTCGGGCTCCATCTGCGACCGGTTGGCGTTCGGGATGATCATCGCGCCGGCCCGGAAGTGATGACCATCGGCGTCGAAGTCTTCCTCGGCCGCCTGCATCTTGGTTTTCGCGAACTTGAACCGGAACGCGACAACGTTGTTGTCGGCGGTGTTGTCCACCACGAGCACGCTCCCGCTCCCCGACACACCGCCCGGTGCCACCGCATCCTTGGCGAGCATCGTCATCGGCTGGTCGAGCAAACTCTTGTCGTGGATCGGCGTGACCGTGATGTCGCGCATGAGCGGGAACGTCCACCCCGTGTCGTCGTACGGCGCGGGATTCTTCGGCGAGAAATGCTGCAGCGCGAAGTACATGTCGGCCAGCGTGCGGTACGGTTGGTCGCCGCGAATGATGTAATCGCCCGCCCTCACCGATACGGCCCCGACCGTGAACGCGGAATTGGCCGTCTGCACCTCGAGACCTTGCGCTCGTAGATCGTTCACCGCGTCGGCCGCGTTTGCCTTGCGGTACTGTTGGGCAGGGATAACCCATCCATAGATGGGACCGGTCTTCCCCTTGTCCACCGCGCGCACGTTCTTGCGCCAATAGTTGTCGAGGAACGTCTCCTTGTTCTTCGCCACGTCCGACAGGGCGAACAGGATGGCCGACTCCTGGATGTTGGTGTTGTTGCGCGGACCCCAGTTGATGCTGTCGAGCGGCGGGTTAGGCCGGAACCATTCGCGGCTCGTCGTCGTTGGGCGCGGCTTCACGACGTAGTTGTCCGGCCCGTAGCTCTGCACTTCGTAGAAGCGGCCGAGCTCGTTGTGCGTGTGGGCGATGAAAAAGAGATAGTTAGGCGTCCACCCGTCGTAGAATCCGTACGTCCACACGCCCGGCACGCCGCGCTTCGTCATCTCCATCACGTCGTTCTCGGCGAGCATCCACCATTCGTCCACGGTGATCGGATCGATCTGCTCGTTGTACGGGCCGGTGCCCGTGGATGCGTAGAGATACGTCTGCGCTTCGTGGAGGTCGTGCAGAATCGTCGGATGCCAGTCGAGCACCGCTTGCGTGGTGTGCTTGGTGAGCTGAAGGAACTGCCCCATCCCGTCGCGGTTATTGTCGTGCTGCACATATTTGCCCCAGTACATGAGCGGCAGCCGCGTGGCACCCTTGGGCAGCTTCTTGTTGTAGTAGTACGTGTCGACCGCTTTGTCGCGGCCGTCCGGCTCGATCACCGGCGTGATGAGCACGATCACGTTATTGCGGATGTTCTGGATGAACTGCGACGAGTCCACGGCCAACCGGTACGCGAGCTCCATCAGCATCTCGGGCCCGCCGAACTCCGGGGAGTGGATGCCGCTCGTGATATAATAGATGGGCTTCGCCGTATGGATGAGCTGCTGCGCCTGCTCGGGCGAGGTTTTGCGCGGGTCGCCTAACGCAGCCAGCATGCCGCGATAGTTGTCCAGGTCCTTGAGGGTGGCCTCGTCCGCGATCGCGGCGAGGATCATGTCGCGGCCTTCCTCCGTCTTGCCGATCCGCCACACCTTTACGCGCGGCGATGTTTTCGCGAGCGCGTCGAAGTACTTGTCGATGTCCGCGTTGCGGTCGAGGATGCCCGGCGCGCCTACGATGTGGCCTAACACCTTGAGCGGTGACGGCACGCCCGCCGACGCGGGTAGGTAGTCGACGAGCTCCGTCGAGATGCGCGGGTCCTCGAGGTCCTGCTTGATCTGCGCCGTGTAAGCCGAGTCGACGGCTTGTTGGGCACGGGCCGCGGGGGGCACGAGCATCGCGCAAGCCGCGAACGTGCAGACGAGCCGGACCTTCCGGGAAATGTCGGACATCCTCAAGTTCCTTTCGAGAGGGGATCGAGCCGCTGGTAGATCGGGCGCCGGGCGGCCTCGAGCGGCCGCCGAATGTAGTACGCGATAGGCCCGTTGGACGTTCAGCTCGGCGGCGCAAGAGTTTGATACTCGGCGCATGCGTTGGATGTGTTCGGCTCCGCGCACGACCGTATATTGGTCGCCATCGACGCTCGGGAGACATCGATCGTGGTGCCGGACGACGTGCCGTTGCCCCTACTCGAACGCTACGCGATTGGACAGTGCACGCCGGAAGATCTGGCGGAGCTCGAGGCCTGGATCGACGGCCAGCCTGAGCGCCGGCTCTTCATCAACCGGCTTCAGAGCCTCTTCGCCCAGCCTGCCGACCACGAGCCACCGGTGAGCTTCACCGAGGGCGAGATCGAGCAGGCGTGGGGCCGACTCGCGGAGCGAATGGCGGAGCAGTCGGCCACGGATCGCGCGCGGGCGGTGTGGCGACGGCGTGCCGGCGTAGCGATCGCCTGCGTGGCGCTGGCGATTCTCATCTGGCTCGTGGTCGTGCGTTGAGTCGCTCACGGCCGCGCGCGTCCGCGCGCCTAACGGCGGCGCGGACACCGTGTCCGCGCGTCCATCCAGTTAGGCCGGCGGCCGTCAGGGATCCGGTCTATGGAACGCAAGTCGCAAGGTTTTGAGCCCGCGCGTGATGTTTCGCTCTACTGCCTTCACTGTCACCCCCATCACCTCGGCGATCTCGGCGTTGGTGAGGTGGTACTGCAGTCGGAGGACGATGGTGCGCTGCACTCGCGTGGGAAGGGTCTGCACGGCGCGCTGCATGAGCTCCACCATTTCGTCCACGTCGGCCGCGTCGCGCGCGTCCACCGTGTACTGGCTCAGTCCCCACTCCTCTCGCCGCTCGGCGACGAGCTGCTGCCAGTCGATTTCGACGCGGTCACGCCGGAGATGGTTGAGCGCGCGATTGTGCGCGGTTTGGAAGACGTAGGCCTTGAGGTCCATCTCGGGCGTCCACGCGAATCGCCGCTGCCAGACCGCGAGGAACGCATCCTGGATGATTTCCTCGGCGAGCGCGCGCATGCGCACGTAGCGCAGCACGAGGGCGTACAGCTCCGAGTAGTGCGCACGGAAGATGGAGCCAAGGCGTTGGGACGCCGCCCGATCTTCATCGGTGTCGCGTTCTCTGATCGTCAGCGGCCAGCGAAGGGGCGGACGGCCCAGGGCATCGTCAGATATCTCGGCGCCGGGCAGGCGGAATTCGGGGACGGGCCAAATGGCGACGACTTCTGACATGGCAACGTGCTCCGTTTCGGGTTGCGCAAGGATACATCATTCCTCGCGCACGAGCGTCATCGTTTTATTGCAACCGACGATGAAGTCGAGCACGTGTATTCTGTCGTCCACACACATGACGACACTTCGCACGCGAGTTGACCCCACAGCCGGCGCTTTTTCATAGCCCTGTGGGGTGCGGCGCCACGGGACGGGTCGAATAAGGCACACACCCCGATCCCACGAGCGCAATGCTGGACATCGACTGGGAGCTGCTGCTCCGGTACGCCGAGCGCGATTGCGCGCTCGCCGACCGCGAGCGATTCGACGATTGGCTCGGCGCGGACCGCCGCCATCGAGCGTTTTACGACGTCATTGCGTTAGGCTTAGCGGACTCGACGCCGCCGCTCGATCCGCCGCCGGCTCCCCACTGGCGCGTCGCACCACGCGCCAATCGCGCATCCGTCATCCACGCACCGCGCCGCCTCGGGTGGTTGATCGCCGCTACGCTGCTCGCGGCGGCCGTGCTCTACGCGATCCGGCGATACTCGGCCCGCCTAACGGATGGTTCTGCCGTGGCGGAGCGGACCGTGATCACCCGGCCGGCCGAGCGCGCGATCGTCAGGCTCGACGATGGGACGCAGATCGTCGTCGCCGCGCAGAGCACGCTGCGCTACCCCGCGACACAGACCGGCGCGACACGCGACGTCGAAGTGAGCGGCGAAGCGTACTTCGAGGTCGCGCACGATGACCGCCGGCCCTTCGTCGTCCATGCCAACGGCCTCACCATCCGCGACCTCGGCACCGTCTTCGATGTGCGCGCCTATCCGTCGGATCCGCGCGTGCGCGTCGTCGTCGCTGAGGGCCGCGTCGCGGTTCACGCGGCGCGCGATGCGCGCATCGTGGATCGCGGGCATCTCGCCCAGTGGGACTCGAGCGGCGCCGTCACCATGCGCAAAGTCGACCCCCTGCGATTCGTCGCGTGGACCACCGGCACGCTGGCGTTCGATGCGACTCCGCTCGGCGACGTTGCCAAGGATCTCACGCGATGGTACGGCGCCACCGTGATCCTCGGCGATTCATCGCTCACGCGCCGCGACTTCACCGGCTCGTTCGATCGCGAATCGCTCACCGACGCTCTCGCCATCATCGCCCGCGGCACGCGCACGCGGCTCGCCTGGCGCGGTGATACCGCTGTCCTCGTTCCCAGCTCGTAGCACTGACTGCTCGCGCCGGTCGAGCGTTAGGCGTCCCCAACGATGGAGGTGATCCCATGCAATGTGTCGTCCGCGGAGGTGTCCTCATTGGCCTCCACGTCTCGGCGGTGCTTGCGGTGCGTGCAAGCGCGCAGCAACCGCGCGCCGCGCTGCGCTACGACGGGTTGGCCGAGCGGGCGGCAGCGCCCGGAGCAGCGGCGCGCGCGACGCCGTCTCGTATCACGCTGTCGCTCGACCGCGTGACGCTGCGCGAAGCCTTGCACGTGATCACCAGGGAAAGCGCTGTGAGCGTCTCGTACAGCAGCGACGTCGTCCCCGTCGATCGCCGGGTGTCGGTCCACGTGCGCAATGCCACCGTCGGCGAGGCGCTGGACTCAGCGCTCGCCGGGACTGGAGTCGTCGCGCGGATCTGGTCGGCCACGCAGATCGTGCTCGAGGCGCCGCCTCACGCCGCGCGTGCGACGCCGGAGCGCGCCGACGCCGCCGGCCGCGTTACCGACGCCGAGTCCGGTGCGCCGGTCGATCGGGCGCGCGTGACGGTGGATGACGCGGGGCCGGCCGCCGTGAGCGCCGCGGATGGGTCGTTTCGCCTAACTGGGGTCTCGGTGGGCCCCCATCGGGTGACGGCGCGCCGCGTCGGCTACGCGCCGATGACGCGCAGCGTCGTATTCGCATCGGACAGCGCGATCGCCATCGACTTCGCGCTGCGCGCGACGCCCCGATCGTTGGATGAGGTTGTTGTGACGGGCACGATAGCGCCAACCGAGGTGCGGGCGGTACCGTCGCCGATCACAGTGATTTCGTCGCGCGACATCGAGCAGTCCGGCGCAACCCAGGTGGATGGCCTCTTCCGCGGCACGGTGCCGGGTGCAGTCGCGATCGACGACGGCACGCACGACGGGTACCCCGGACTCGCGTTCCGCGGCGGCATCGATTTCAACCAGGGTGTGTCGTCGCCGGCAAAGATCTACCTGGATGGCGTCGAGCTCGCGTACGGCAACGCCTTCTCGCAGATAGACCCCAAGAGCATCGACCATATCGAGATTACACGCGGGCCGCAGGCGTCCACGCTGTACGGCGCAGGTGCGATGGTCGGCGTGATCCAGATCTTCACCAAGCATGGGTCGGCCTTGCTCACGCGCCCGCAGGTGGATGCGCAGGTATCGGCCGGCGGCGTCCAGAGCCAGTGGGCGAACGGCGAAACGTTTCATCAGGATCATTCGTTAGGCGTGAGCGCCGGTAACGCGATGTTCGACTATGCGGCCCGGGCGTCGTACACGAGCACCGGTGAGTGGGCGCCCGAATACGATTCCAAGCGCGCGGTGTTCTCGGGCCGTGTCGGCGGCAATCTGGGCGGCCTCCGTCTGGATCTGACCGGCCAGTACTCGCACCGCGTGTATCACGTGACGCCTGTCAGTGCCTACATGGCGCAGGCGGTGCGCGACGGAGAATGGCAAACCAGTTTCGACGCGTTCTACGACAAGCCGTTTTTCCCGAGCGACACGCGCTCCGATGAGAACGTCGGATTGACTGCGTCATTCTCGACGGCGCCGTGGTGGCAGCATCACATCGTGCTGGGCTTCGACGGCTACGACAATCCGCGCGGATCGACGGAGCCGCGATTCCTCACGCCCGCCGACAGTCTTCGCGCGTACGGCGAATTCGCCACGTCGCGCGCCAGCGTCACCTACAATACCACACTATCGGCAAACCTGGGTTCGACCGTGACGTCGGCGCTTACGTTAGGCGCCGACTACTGGTCGAGTACCGAATCGAGCGTTTCGGCATCCGAGCACGCCGATGGAACGTTCGCGCCGGGCGCCGCGTACCGTCGTGACTCATACGACAACGCGGGGCTCTTCGCGCAGGAGCAACTCGGCTTCGCCAAGCGATTCTTTCTCACGGCCGGCGTGCGCGGCGACAAGAACGACAACTTCGGCTCAGGCTACGGGTCGGCGATCGCGCCGCGTCTCGGCGCATCATACGCCGGCAACGCGGGCAGCGTGGGCTACAAGCTCCGAGCTTCTTATGGTGTTGCGATCCAGCCGCCGTTGCCGTTCCAGAAATCAGCCATCCTCGCGGCGGCGCCGTTCAGCGTTCAGGTCGCCAATCCCGATCTGGGACCCGAGCGCCAGCGCGGACTCGATGCCGGCGTTGACCTCTACTTCGGCAATCGTGCGACGTTCGGCGCCTCGTACTACAACCAGCGCGTCGACGACATGATCACGACGGTGATCCTGAGCGCTCCCGGGGACACAACGACGATCGAGCAGAATCAGAACATCGGTCAGATCAAGAATACCGGCATTGAGCTCGAGGGCTCCCTCAACCTGGCGCCGGTCACGTTGAGCGCAACCTATTCGGTGTTCAACAGTACGGTGCGGAATGTGTCCGGCGGTGCGTTAGGCGACGGCACGGGCCAATATCACTCCGGTGATCGCCTGCTGCTCATCCCCCATACCTCGGGCGGCTTCAACACCGGCCTCACGCTGGGCCGTACGCAGCTGCAGGCCGGGCTGACGTTCATCGGATCGTTTCGCAATTACGACCGTATCGCGCTGTTCAACGCGGTGTTCGGTGGAGACCCGAACCCGCAGGCGCCGCGCGCGTACATCATCGACTATCCGTCAGTGTTCAAGTGGAACGCGAGCGTCACGCAAACGCTGCCGCATGGCGTGCGCGCGTTCGTGCGGGTGGACAACCTCACCAACTCGTACGCCTCGGAGGTCGACAACATCACCGCGGTGTACGGCCGCCTAACGGTCGTTGGATTGCGTGCCACATGGTGAGCGTGCGGCGGTTGGTCGCGGTGATGGCGTGTGCGACGGCGATCGCAGGGCGAGGCGCGCCTGCGCAAGCATCGCGCGGGTTGACCGTGGATGACGTGCTGCGCCTCGAAAAGCTCAATGCGGTGGTGCCGTCGCCGGATGGCAAGTACGTCGCCATCGAGATCGCGAGGCCGCTAGACGACGTTGCACGTGTTCACATGACGGCGGTCGACCCGCGTCCGAGGACCGACATCTGGCTGGTCCGCCTGAGCGATGAAAAGCGACAACAACTGACGCATGGCAGTAGGACAGGGAGCGGATGGTTCCATCCTGTGTGGTCGCCGGATGGGACCAGGCTTGCAATGTTGTCGACCGATGGCTGCTCATGTTTTCGGGCTTGGACCTGGCGGTTAGGCGACAGCGCGCCTCGCCTTGTAGATTCGCGCAGCGTGGATTTCTGGGTATTCGCGGGTGAGACGGGATTGGAGAGCGATCTGCAACCACTCGTGTGGCTGAGTGAGACCACATTGCTCGTGCCACTGCTGCCGGCCGGCGGGCGCGCCCACGTCGACCTCGTTGCGGAGGCGGAGTCGGCAACGATCGCCGGATGGCGCGCACAGAGAGTGGGCAGGGTATCGACCGCGAGTGTGCTCGAGAGCATTCCGGGAGCGGTGCAACCTTACTTAGTTGACGAATCGATCGTGATCGCGGACGTGGAGCGGCATACCACTCGCGTTCTCGCGACAATTCCGAGAGATCCCACCACGTCGGGTCGGCGCGTCATCGTCGTGTCGCCCGACCATCGCAGGCTCGCGGTGCTGACATCGCGTCTCGAGTCTCCTCGCGCGGACGAGCGACTCACGCGCACGATGAGCGTATATGCGCTCGGGCTCGTCGATGCGAGCGGGCACGACACCGTACGCTGGATCGCCGATGTGGATAGGCCTGGAGCGACCGGCGAGGACATGCCGGTCCCGGCCTGGACGCCTAACGGGCGCGGACTCCTGCTGCGCGGTGAGTGGCACGCTACCGGCCGCTGGGAACCGGGACTCTGGCGGATCGATGCTCGCACTGGGCGTATCACACGAACGGCCTGTCCAGCTGCGATGCCCCAATGCTCGGCGCGGCAGGCGGCGAGCGCCGACCAGCCGACTACAATTGTCACACACAGTGCACTCTACCGCATCGTGCGCGATGGACAGCGCGTAGATGCGCTTCCGTCGTTCCTCCGGCAACCGACGCTCGTGTTGCACGAATTGGGGTCAGTGGCAGACGAGGAAGGTTCGCGCTGCATAGTTGCAACGCTTGAGAACGCTGACCGACACACGATTGCGTATCGAATACGTTTGAGCTCGGACAGCGTGTCCGCTCGTTCCCTTGGCGTAGTTCCTCACAACTATCGCCTCGATGGGTGCATTCCGCACGCAGATGGGTTGATCCTGCGACGGCGTGACCGCGCTCTGGCGAAGCTCGTAGCGGGCCGACTCGAGACGCTGCTCGAGATCAATGCGTGGAGCGATAGCATCGCCGATCCGCGGAAAGTCTTCGTGCGGTATCGTGCGGCGGATGGCGATTCATTGGGCGCAGTGCTCGTGTTACCGGCAGCGCCTCCCGGACGGCCTGATGGGTCGTTTCCGCTCGTCGTTTGGGTCTATGCCGGGTTCACATTTGGAGACACGGCGGACGTGCGCGATGACCGGGTGTGGGCTTCGCAGTACAACCTGTCGCTTCTCACCGCGCAAGGATTTGCAGTGCTCTATCCATCCATTCCACTCTGGCCCGACGTCGGCGATGGCGGCGCGGTCGGCCCGCACCTCACCGGCGCGGTGCTCCCGGCGATCGACCGCCTCGGGTCGTTAGGCGTCGTGGACACGTCGCGCGTCGCGGTGATGGGCCAGAGCTTCGGCGGCTGGACGACGCTGGCCTTGATCACTCGCACGCAACGCTTCCGTTCCGCGATAGCGATGGCTGCGCAGAGCGACCAGATCAGCTACAGCGGCACCTTCCGCGCTTGGGATAGACCGTGGACATACGCGCACACCGTGATGGCACCGCCAAAGATGTTGGAGGCGGGACAACAACGCCTCGGCGGGCCGTTCTGGCAGTATCCCGAGCGATACATCGAGGATAGTCCGGTCCTTCAGGCCACTCGTGTGGAAACTCCGACGTTGATCATTCAAGGTGATCAAGACTTCGAGGGCATGCAGCAGGCCGAAGAGTTCTTCAATGCGCTGTACCGGCAAGGCAAGCGAGCGGAGCTCGTCCGCTACGTCGGAGATACACACGTCATCGAATCTCCCGCAAACATTCGCGACGTGTGGAAACGGATATTTGCGTGGCTTTCAATGACGCTCGGTACGCGCACGGACGCGAATCGAGCCGCCCCAAACTGATCGGGGCGGCTCGTGCGGACATCGCGCGCGACGATGCCGCCGCTCGGTCGACCAGCAGTGTGGACGAAGACGGTGCTTGATGCGTTAGACGCCGAAGCCAACGGCGCCAAACGCATCACGACCGGTGAGATCAGGCTCGAAGGCGTTGATCAACACGTTTTCGGTGGTTGCGATCAGATTCGCGCTACTGCGAATCGCCGGTGCCTCGTAAGGCTTCTTGGACGTGGACATTTGTAATCCTCCTGATGTTGGAGTTACGGTTGAACTGCAAACTGCGATCGTGAAGCTGTGGTACGACTGACACCGCCGGCCGTCCACCGACCGGATCTCGCGAGCAACCAAAGCTCCAAGGCAAACGCGCGAACGAGCGCCGCGCGCAGATATGGCTCCCCGTTTACTCCCTTCTGAATCGCACGCCTGAGCGCTTCGGCCTCGATGATCCCGAGCTGCGCGATTTCGGCACCATCCACCTTGCGCGTTAGGCGGCTGCCCTCTCGCGCGAGCCAGTGCGCGAACGCGCCATCCACGGATCCTTTCCCATGTCGCGTACGCACGATTTCGGGCAGAATGCCGCACATGGCCTCGCGTAACACCCACTTTCGCGCGCACGGCTGTGCGCACATGGCGGGCGCAAAGCCGAGCGACAGCTCCACGAGCGCGCGATCCAAGAATGGGTGGCGCTCCTCGACCGCGTCCTGGATCACGGCATGGAGCGCGAGGATATCCGGCATGCTCTCGAGTGCGAGCAGAATATCCGTGACGTACTTTTGTCCTAACGGGCCGCGCGCGACGCGGGCGACGAGCGCGCGGCTCTCGAGTCCATAGTCGCGGATCGCGCTCGGGGTGATCCACGGCGGCAGACGGGCCGCTTCGAGCGACCGTCGCATGAGCATAGCGGGTAGAAGCGGGATAGCGACGTTGTGCCACAGCATCGCCCACGCCGATACGCGGCCGACGACGGCCCACCGCGTTGCCTCGCGAACGGTCGCGCCGACTTTGCCGCGCGCAGCCCAATCGGCGAGGAAGATGGCGCTACCGCCCAGGTAGTGGTCGGAGCCGTACCCGGAGAAGAGCACGCTCCCGCCTCCACGCCGCACCACACGTGCGAGCCGGCGGTCGCGTGCGTACGCGAGATACGATGCCGTCGGCTGGTCAGTGATTGGCGGCGGATCATCGTCGTCCGCCTCGTGGGCGTCATCGAGCAGCTGCACGTTAGGCACGTGCCAGGCCGACGTCACCGCGTTCACGTAGCGGCGCTCGTCGCCGCCTGTGCCGTGCCGGTCGACCAACGTGACAGTCCCCGCGAGGCCACGCGGCACGTCGCCACGTGTCGCGAGGTGCGACGCCATGCTCACGATTGACGAGGAGTCGAGGCCGCCCGAGAGCTCCGACCATGTTTCTCGCTCGCCCGGTGCCATGCGAGATCGCACCGCACAGGCGAAGCGATGCCGGAAGTCGTCGATCAAGTCGCTCGTTGGCCGTGGCTCGACATCCAGGAACCGGTCCGGCGTCCACCACCGCTCGATGGACAACTGACCGTCCCGGTCGCGCAAGAAATGCGCGGCCGGCACCACCGACACACCGCGGAAAGGCGTGGCGCCCCCGACCGGCGCGCTCCCGGCGAGAAACGCCGCGAGGTACCCGCGGTCGTACTCATCGGCGCTGAAGGCGAGCACGTCCGCGCGCGACGAAAGCGCGATGCCGCCTGGCAACACGCGATAATACAGGGAGTCGACGCCGAATGCGTCTCGAACCGCTAACACAGTGTGTCGCGCACGGTCGTACAGCACGACGCCGAAGTCGCCGCGCAATCGCGCGATGGCGGCCCCGACCGTCGGCCACGCCTGCGTCACGTTCGAGAGATCGTTAGACGCCGCATCGCCTGACTCTCGGTCGAGGCGGACTGTCCCGATGGCGATGCGAGAACCGTCGGTGCATACCGTTGGGCGGCGGCCGGCGGATGTCCCGGCCGTAAGGCCCCAGAATCCGGGACGTTCCGTCTCCGCTGGCGCGAGACCAAGTCGCACGGCGGCGACGGCCAACGGGGCGCGCCACACTGACGGCACCGATCCGTCGCGGTAGCGGATGATGCAGCAGAAAAGGTTCATTGTATGCCTAACGGGATAGGCGTGAACTGCTCGGTGTGCTCGAGGACGTCGTTGAGGGGCTCGCCGTATCGCTCGATCCATGCGTGCGATGCGAACGGAACGGCCTGTACGCCTAACCGGAGCTCGGCGTGCGCGCCCGCGCGACGCAGCCGCTCGTAGAGTACGAGCGAGCGCTCGAGACACATCGCGCGTCCTGGATACCACGCGGCCGCAATCGCCACGAGACGCTCCAGCCGCGCGACCACCTCATCTGGCGCATCCCCTCCGTCTGTTGCGCGGGGCGTTCGAGCGTGAATCCGTTCGACCGTGCGCGCGAATCCGCGATACGCGAGCGACGCCTTGACCGCGGCGATGGAAACCATATAGCCGAGTACATCGATCGGTCTGACGGCCGTGGCCCCTGCGGTGTGCGGCCTGACGTTAGGAGAATTCAAATCCGCCCTCCAGCCCAAAACGCAACGCAGCGTCGTGCGGCGATGTGCGGGGATGGTTAGGGCAGGGACCTCCTCACGCGCCAGAGGTCAAACGCGCAACATCGTTACGTAATGCGCAAATTCGTTACGGGCCGCGCAGAATCGTCAGGCGGTCCGCATGCCGCGGCAGGTCAGCGGCCCCGGCGCGATCGTTGATCTGACTGCTCGAGTCGGGGACGTTTCGTCACCTCGTCACTCGGGTCCATGGGCCTATGAGCGCGTGGGGCAGGCGCCCAAATGGTGGATGTCCGAGCATGAATGCGCGCGACTGCGAGCAAGCCTCGGTATGCGGGACCCCTTGATCGCCTCGGTCGCCTCGACCGGGGCGGGCAATGCTAACGCGCCACCGGTCGAACGCGGCGCATCTTCACCCGTCGCGCCAGCGCCTCAGTGACTTTTCGTGTTCACACTGATCGTGCGGGTGGAGTCGGCGCGCTTCGTGATGTCGATGCTCTGAATGAGGTTGGGCGGCAACTCCTTGAGCGTCAGCATGGTCGCGGGCCGGCCATCGATCAGAACCTGTCCCGTGAAATTGTCCGCGTGCTTCGTGTGCGCCATGGCGGCGGCCGCTGCCGAGTCCACTTGAATCTTCTCGCGTATCGCATCCGCCTGATCGATCACGACCATTGGCTTCGCGCCCGTTGACCCATGAGCAAGCTTTGGCCTGCCAGGCATCTCGGTGGTAATCCAGAACTCCACGTGCTTGCGAACGTTCTTACCGATCGAGGCCCGTACGAGCATGGTGCGCGGAACATCGTGGACACTGAGTGATTCCACTTGCACCGCGCTCGCAAGCGCGCCATCGATGTGGTACACCACGCTGTCTCCGGGCATCACCAAGAGGGCTGTCTTGTCCGGGAGCATGTTGAGGTGTGCATCGGGTACAGTCACCGAATACACCTGATGTGGCGATGTCGGCACAGGCGCGCTACACGCGATCGCCAAGGCGAGGAGCGCCGTCGCGGCAAGCAGGCTGCGCCGGGCGCGCGAATGGGCATGCTGATACGGCGTCATGGCAATCAACCTCCGTTCGAGACTGGTGAGCGTTAGGCCGAGGGCCGGCACGACGGACCGACCGGCGCCGCGACCCGCGAGCTCGATCAGCAGGGCACCGTAGGAGCCGGGCGTTACGCCGCGTCGCAACACGCGCGCGTCGCAATCGAGCTCGACGGCGAGGCGCACGCGCGCGAGCATCCACCACACCGCTGGGTGCCACGGCATGAGCGCCGTTGCGACGTATGCTGCAGAAAGCACGAGTGGATCGCGGGCGCGCAGGTGCTCGCGTTCGTGATCGAGCACGAGATGCTGTTCGAGACGAGCGCGCGTCATGAGCCATTCGGGCACGACGATTTCGGGATTGACGAAACCGATCACGGCTGGGCCCGTGCGTGGGGCCATGCGCACGCTCGTGCCGTCGAGCGTCGCCAGCGGCCACGCGCGGCGTGCACGCCGGAAGTGTGCGTGCACCGCGATCAGCAAGGTGAGCACGACGACGCTGACGCCCGCCCAACCCACCGCGACCCATCGGTCGAGTGACGAGACGCGGGCGGCAGGGATGCGCGCCAGTGCGCGATCCGCGCTGCGCAGCGCCGCGAACCGCACGGCGGACACGGCTTGCACGATCCGGTCGGCGATCGATGGCGCGTGCGGCACCGCTGATGTCGCCGCCATGGTCGCAGGGGCGGGTCTGGATGGCGACAGCGTCCGCGCCGGCGTCAACGCCGTGCCGGCGAGCGTCACGCCCAACGCGGCGATCCACACGCCGCGCGTGGCGCGCTTGCCTAACCGAAGGCACGCGTCGAGCGCCGCCGCGGCCGCGGCGACGAGCGTCCCGAACACCAGCGCGTACACGACCGTCGCGATGGTCATGGCTTCTCCTTGAGGCGCTCGGCCAGCAGGCGCCGCATGCGCTCGAGCTCCTCGCGGCTCAGGTCGCGATCGTTCACCAGTTGGGCGAACATGCGCTCGGCCGACCCTTGGTAAATCGCCTCGCGGATGCGGGCGAGCGCGCTGCCGCCGGCGCGCTCCGCCTTCACGGCAGGATAGTAGCGGTAGGCGCGCCCCTTGGATTGATGCCTAACGTACCCCTTCTCCTCGAGCGTCTGGAGCGCGGAGAGGACGGAGGTGTAGGCGAGCTCCTCGCCGAGGGCGTCGCGGACTTGGGCGACCGTGGCGGATCCCAGTCGCCAGAGGACGCCCATGACGCGGAGCTCGCGCGGGGGAAAATAAATGTCGTCGCCCATGGTCGGTCCCTACGGAAGTTTCCGTAGGATATGGGCACACGAGGCGCCTGTCAACTGCTTTTTCCGTAGCCCGGTGCGGTGGGCTCTCCCGTCAGTGCCGAGGCCGCTCGCCCAACACCACGTCCACGAGCTCGCCCGCCCGGTCGGGGTCGAACGGTTTGGACGTCATGAGCCGGCAGAAAAAGATCGCGCCGAGCAAACTGAACGCCGCGAGCTCGGCGTTGAGATGGCGCGGGAAGTCGCCCGACCTGGCACCCTGCTCGAGCAACGCGATCAGCGGCCGGCGCGCCGCAGCCTGGAACCGCCTGTGGAACGTGCGCAGCTCCGCGTCGCGCTCGGCGGCGTCAATCAGCGCGGGTAAGCACGTCGAGAACGGCGAGTGCTTGGCGACCTGCGCGACGTGCCGCACGATGCGCTCGAGCTTCTCCCGCGGCGTGCCGGTCACGAGCTCCGGATCGCCCTCGTCCTGCAACATCCGGAACGCGTCCGCAATGAGGTCGAGTTTGTGCCGCCAATGGCGATAGATGGTCGCTTTGCCGACGCCCGCGCGGTCGGCCACCGACTCGATGCTGAACGCACCGTAGCCCGCCTCGCCTAACTCATCGAGCGCCGCGCCCAGGATGACGCGGCGCGAGCGCGCGACGCGCGGATCCTCGTCCTGTCGCGCCGGGGCCCGCCGCCGCCGGACCGGGCGCGCGTTAGGCGTGGGCGCTCACCCGGACGTGGTGCCGCCCGGGGGGCGGTACGCCGCGGTGTTGGGCTCGAATAGCTCCACGAGATTCCCGGACGGATCCTCGAGCAGGATCTGCTTGCCGCCCACGCCCTGCACGACGGCATTCCGGAACCGGCACCCAGCCGCGCGCAGCGCGGCGATCGTCGCATCGAGATCGGACACGATGAGATGAATGCGATTCCATCCACCCGGTGTCTGGGCTTCCCCCGACGGCATGGGCGCGCCGCCGCCGCCCGGTCCAGGCTGCGTGAGATAGAGGTGCAGGTCGTCGCGCGCGATCTCGGCGAACGCGGGCGCGGGATGCATCTGGACGGTAAAGCCCAGGTGCTGCGTGTAGAAGTCGATCGCGGCGTCGACGTCGGTGACGATGTAGCGGACGCACGCGGGCATGGCACGCTCCGGCTCGGGGACGATGTGAAACGTAGCCGTATCGCAACGATACGGCTACGTTTCACATCGATCCGGCGCCGCCGAGCCCGTCAGGCCGCGGGCGCGATGTTCTGGTTCGTCCGCAAAATGTTCGATGGGTCGTACTTCTTCTTGAGCGCCGCCAGCCGCGCGTAATGCGTCCCGTACGCGGTCTTCACGCGGTCGCCCTCATCGTGCGCCATGAAGTTCACGTACGCGTTGCCGGTCGCGTACGGCGTCAGGTCCTTGAACAGCTGCCGTGCCCAGCCGATGCAGCGCTCGTCCTCGCTCTTGTCCGTCCAGCGGCCGTGCACGTTCACGATCCAATCCGCGTCGCGCCCGCTGTACGCCGTCGCATCTTCGCTCGTGTCGCGGATCGCGCCGCCCATCTGCGCGAGGATCACCTCGCACTGCGGGCCTGGCAGCCGCTTGACCGCATCGATCGCGAGGTCCAGCGCCTCGTCGCGGAGCGGTGCGAGGTCGTGCGTCTTCCAGTAGTTTCGCGCGCCGGGCGCGAGCAGCGGGTCGAACGCCGCCTGGAACCCGGTATACGGATGCGGCGATACCACGTCGGCGATCGGCTTCGCGATCGCGCGCAGCGGCGCAATCGCCCGCTCGCCCGCTTTCATGTCTCCCGAGTACAGGACACCAAACACCACGACCTCCGTGCCGTGCACCTCGGGCGGCAGGAACGGCAAGGGCGGCGCCTTGCGCATCACGACCCACGCGGCCAGTTCGTTCGGCGCGGCGAGCGCGACCTCGCGATAGCGGCGGAGCAGCGCACCGGCGTCGTCGAACGGGTGGACGATGAGCCCGGCCATCACCTCGGGTCCCACCTGGTGCAGCGCCAGCTCGAACGCCGTGACGATGCCGAAGTTGCCGCCGCCGCCGCGCAGGCCCCAGAACAGGTCCGGGTTCTCGCGCTCGCTGGCGTGCACGAACTCGCCGTCCACGGTCACGACGTCCGCGGAGCGCAGGTTGTCGACCGTCATGCCGTAGGTGCGCGACAGCCAGCCGAAGCCGCCGCCTAACGTAAGGCCGGCGATGCCGGTGGTCGAATTGATGCCGATGGGCGTGGCGAGGCCGAACGCCTGCGCGTCGTGGTCGAACTCGCCTAACGTGACGCCGGGCTCGACGACGGCGATGCGGCGCACCGGATCCACGCGCACCGATTTCATGGCCGAGAGGTCGATCACGAGGCCGCTGTCCACGAGCGCGCTCCCGGCGATGTTGTGCCCGCCGCCGCGCACCGCGATGTCGAGCCCGGTGTCGCGCGCGAAGCGGACGGCGCGCCGTACGTCGGCGGCGCTCGCGCACCGCGCGATCACCGCCGGGCGCTTGTCGATCATCGCGTTCCAGATCGTGCGGGCGTCGTCATAGCCGGGTGCGTCCGTCGTGAACACGCGTCCGCGCAGGCCTTGGGACAGGGCGGTGACGGCGCTCGCGTCGAGCACCGGCGGGGTCGGGAATGGGGAAGTCAGTGTGCTGGTCATACTCGTCTCCGGGACGTGGGGGCATACCCCTATAACGGATAAATCGCACGAAATCGACTCACGGCGACATCTGTTGTCGCGGCGCGCGTTCGTTAGGCATTGCCGCCACGCGCTGCATGCGCCGATAATAACCCCACTGGAGCAGCCGCCGGAATGCCACCACCGCTCGGCCGCCGAGGATGAAACGGCCGTTCACGATCGCCGCGCGCCGGCGGCCGAGCGAGATGCCGTACGAGAAATCGCGGTGCAATTTGTGTGGCTTGGGCACGCGCTTGGGATCCGGATCCATCAGTCGCGCGAGTGCAGCGCCCTGCCAGATCGCCTCGATCGCGCGCATGGTCGTCGGCCATTCTCGGCCGCCTTCCACCACGCGCACGCAATCACCGATCGCGCGGATCGCCGGATCGCCTTCCACTTCGAGGCGTGCGTTCACGATCAGGTGACCATCCGCGGTGACCGGAAGGCCGAATGTCGCCACCACCGGATGCGGGCGCACGCCGCCGGCCCATACCACAACATCGCACGGAACGGCGGTCCCACCCTCGAGCAGCACGTGATCGCGGGACAGCCCTGTCGCGTGACGCCCGAGCAGGAGCTCGACACCGTTCGATGAGAGCTCGGCCGCCGCGCGCTGGGACACGCTGCGCGCGAACGTGGGTAAGAGGCGCGACGTGTCGCACACGAGCGTCGTCGCCACGCGCGAGCCGTCCACGCGGCCGGACGCGAGCTCCGCGCTCCACTCCACACCGGTGATTCCTCCGCCCACGACCACCACGCGCAACACGCTCGCGCCCGATACGCGCAGCACGTGCAGCCGGCGTCGTAAGGCGGCCGCGTCGTCCACGAATTTGGCGGGAATCACCGCTGGCGATCGCGCGAACGGTTCCGGCAAGTTAGGCACGCTGCCGATCGCGATCACCAGACGGTCGTATGGGACCGATCGGCCGTCCGCGAGCCCGACCACCTGTTTTTCGCGATCGAGCGTCGACACCGCGCCTTGCATCCATTCGGCGCCAATCGCTTTGCAAAATCCGGCGGCGTCGAAGCGCAACTCCTCGGCGTCGCGGACGCCGCCTGTGACCTCGTGCGCCAACGGAACGTACGAGTGGATGGGACGCGGATCGACCACCGTCATAGCGCCGGGCGCGAAGCGGCCGCGGCGGCGAACGGTGCGATACAGGTACTCGAGTCCAGCAAACGAGCAGCCGGCGAGCACGGTGCGCGTCGCGGCGGACGGACCTTCCCCCGCTGGCGTGGTCATGTCCCCATGATCATACGCGTCGGAGGCCCGCGATGCACGTAGCGCGCGAGTCGCTGCGTTGAGTTTGTATGCTGCGCGGGGCATTTTCCGAGTGATGAACGCATCATCCCCGCCGCCAGA